>NZ_JBOHCV010000526.1:0-3016 GCF_050698815.1 Streptomyces sp. | reverse complement strand
CACAGAGGTCCGGCCGGGACCTGTTCCTCGGGCTCAGAATCGTCGTCGTAGGAGAACGAACACATGGGAACCTCCTGGAGGAACCACGAGTGGTGGATGACGTCCCGGGTGCGGGGAGGCAGACCGGGACGTGGCATCGAAGGTATGTCCTGCCCGCGCGTCCACCGGCGCCTCATGACGTCCCCCTGACGCCGGTCGGCCGAGTCATGACGGATCACTGATGGCCGTGACCCGGAAGCGAAGGCGGCAGATGACCGCGACCGTGTCCCGGCGCAGGGCGTGGGCGACGACGGATCCGCGCTGGTTCTGCAGCAGTCGCTGCCACATGTGAGCGGGTTCGGACTCCGGGATGAGTACCGTGATCTGCGTGCCGGGACGACTCTGCGTGAGCCCCTGCACGTAGGCGGACAGCGGGCGGCCGAGGGATCTGGTGGCCGACACCACTTCGACGAGCTCCACCCCGGGCTTTCACAAAGCCCAGTCCCTGCGCAGGGATTCGGCGGCCTCACTGTCCTCAGGGGCCGGATGCGTGACGGTCACGGCCAGGACTTCGTCCCCCAGGGACCGCGCCGCTGTCAGGGCCTGGCACGTCAGCCGGGACAGGCTGGAGACGGGCACGACGACCAGTGAGTGCGCACGCTGCGGGGCCTGCGGGATGCGGCCCAGTTCCAGCCGCTCGCCGATCTCACCGTAGGTGTGGTGGACCTTCTCGAAGGCGAGGACGAGCAAGGGCAGAGCGAGGAGGATCATCCACGCGCCTTCGGTCACTCTGGTGGCGGTGACGACGACCGCCGAGAGGCCGGTCAGCGCTGCGCCCAGGGCGTTGAGAGCGGCCTTGGTCTGCCAGCCCGTGGGGCGCTGTTCGTACCAGTGGCGGACCATGCCGAACTGGCAGATCGTGAAGCCGACGAAGACGCCGATCGCGAAGAGGGGCACGAGCGTGTTGGTGTCCCCGCCGGAGAAGACCAACAGCGCGGCGGAGACGGCTGCCAGGGTGAGCACACCGTGGCGGTGCACCTGCCGGTCGGCCTTCAGCGCGAACAGGTGCGGGAGGTAGTTGTCGCGAGCGAGCAGGCTCATCAGGACGGGGAGACCGCCGAATGAGGTGTTCGCTGCCAGCGCGAGCAGCACCATGGTGGCGAACTGGACGACGTAGAAGGCCAGGTTGTGTCCGAAGGAGGCGTCGGCGAGCTGGGCGAGGACGGTCACTCCCTCGACCGGCTGGAGGTGAAAGCGACCGATGAGTACCGACAGCCCGATGAGCATGACGCCGAGCAGCGCTCCGAGCGCCACTTCGGTCCGCTGGGCCCGGCGGGCCGCCGGTGTACGGAAGGACGGCACGGCGTTGGCGACTGCCTCTACGCCGGTGAGGGCGGAGCAGCCTGCGGCGAACGCCTTCAGCAGCAGCAACGCCCCGACGGTTGTGGCGCCTTCGCCGAGCGCGGACGCGTGTCCGTCGACCGATGCCGTGCTCGCCGGTGCGTCCCGGAACAGACCGACCACGATCATCGAGAGGATCGAGCCCACGAACAAGGCGGTCGGAACGAGAAACGCCTTGGCGGAGTCGACGACTCCGCGCAGATTCACGGCCGCCACGAGAGCCAGGACGGCCAGGCAGAGCCAGACCCGCTCACCGTAGAGGGCCGGGAAAGCAGACGTCAGGGCTGCGACGCCGGCGGTGACCGAGACAGCCACGTTCAGGACATAGTCCAGGACGAGCGATGCGGCCGCCACCAGGCTGGTGCGCCGGCCCAGGTGCCGCTTGGCAACCGCGTAGGACCCACCACCGTCGGGGAAGGCGGCGATCACCTGGCGGTAGGAGGCGACCAGCACCGCGAGGAGTGTGGCGATCGCAAGGGTGACGGGAAGCGTGAAGCCCAGCCCGTAAGCCCCGGCAACGGCGAGGACGAGGACGATCGGCTCCGGCCCGTAGGCGACGGACGCCATGGCGTCCAGCGACAGGGCGGAGAGGCCCTGGAGCGCGGTGAGCCGGTGCCGATCGCCGCTGGCGAAATGCTGGTCCGGAGCACTGGGCGCACCGGTATCAGGGGGCTCCTCCTTGCGCGAGTCGCGTTCCCCGGGGCCCGGCTTTCGTGTGTTGATCGACATCGCGTGCGGTACCTCCGTTGGCAAAGTGGTGCCAGCGTCGGATCACCACGCACCAGTGAGAAGCGCTCTTGGCGGAACGCATACGCCGGAGGCCCCACTCTTCATGTGCTCCTGATACGGCGGCTGGGAAGCCGTATGGGCTGCGTCAAGAGGTCGCCGGCGGGCGCCTCCGTGACGTGGCCGGTGGCGATGTCCGCGATGTCCAGGGCGCCGGCTCCGTGATCCGCCACTCCGCGATCCGCCACTCCGCGACCAAAGCGACGCGCTACTGGCGGTCGACGGGCATGGGGACGAGCCCGTCGGCGACCAGGCCGGCAAGTACCGCCTCACCCAGGGCGTGCACGGCGGACTGGGGGCGGACCATCACGGAGGGCACGCTGTGGGAGAACCACGTCCTCGCACCCTCCTCCGACCTGACGGACCACTTCTGAGCATGCAGCCATCACCAGCCGTCTCCTGCGTCTTCGTCTGCAAGGACGCCACAGGACGCATCCTCCTGGCTCGCCGCAGCGCGGGCGCCCGGGACGAACCGGGTACGTGGGACACCGGCGCCGGCGCCCTGGAACACGGCGAGACGTTCGACCAGGCCGTCACGCGAGAGGTCCGTGAGGAGTACACCGCAACTCCCCTCTCCATCAGCACGATCGGCGTACGCAACATCCTCCGCGGCGACCCCGTCTCGCACTGGGTCGCCGTGGTCTTCGCCGTAGAGGTGGATCCGTCCGAGGTCGCGATCGGCGAGCCCCACAAGTTCGACACCCTCGGCTGGTTCACCCCGGCCGGGCTCCCCTACCCCCAGCACTCCCAACTCCCGGAAACCCTGGCCCTCTTCCGCGACCAGCACCCCGGCCCATCACACCCCGAGGAGACGTGATGCACCCGATACTGGTCGAACGGTCCTTCCACG
>NZ_JBOHCV010000525.1:0-8240 GCF_050698815.1 Streptomyces sp. | reverse complement strand
CCTCACCGGCCTGCCCGCCCGTATGGAACGCGGCGTTGCCCACACCGATCTTGGAGGTCATGGCCGCGGCGACGGCTCTCTCCCAGTCGTTCTCCCCTTCGGCGTGCATGATGCCGCCGACGTTGGCGGCGCCGGTCTCCGACAGCAGCCGTACGGCCGTGGCGACGTAGCCCGGCGAGAGCATGCCGTGCCCGTCCACGCGCAGCACGACCGGATACCTGGACGCCTTGATGGCGGCGTTCAGCGCGGCGGGCGTGCGGCCGCTCGGGTTGGGGACCGTCTGCACCCGGGGGTGCTCGCGGACCAACTCGGCCGCGATCTCGTCCGTACGGTCCGCCGAGGGGCCGAGGGCGATGACGACCTCGAGGTCACCGGCGTAGTCCTGCTCGAGAATGTGCTGGACGGAGCTGCGCAGGTGCCGTTCCTCATTGAGAACCGGCATGATCACCGAAACGGCGGGCAGCTCCTCGATCGAGGAAGTGCTATCAGTCACGCGTTCACGTTACCGCGAACGAGGGACCCTCCCGCACGCCAGCCGGGTGCCCCGGAGCCCTCGGACGGCGTGTGCCCGAGTGCCGCAGATCGTATCGCCCTACGGTATGGCAATGCAGGCGGAAGCACACGAAAACGGTCGCAGACCCCGCTGGGGTGTGCGCCTCGCCATGGTTCTCTCCGTACTCGTGCTGGGGGCGAGCGGCGTGGGGCACGTCATGGTGCGCGGGCTGAACGCGGACGTACACCGCGTCAATCCCTTTCAGGGGCTGACGGACCGGCCGCGCGACTCCGGAGGGGCGAACTTCCTCGTCGTCGGTACCGACCGGCGCGACAAGCTCTCCTCGGAGCAGCGGGAGAAGTACCGCCTCGGCGGCTCGGCCTGCGACTGTACGGACACCCTGATGCTGGTGCATCTCTCGGCCGACCATGACCGCGCCAGCGTGGTCAGCCTTCCGCGCGACTCCTACACCCGTCTGCCCGCCCACACCGACGGCGGCTCGGGCCGGCGGCACGCCGCCAAGCCCGCGAAGCTCAACTCGGCCTTCGCGCACGGCGGCGCACCGCTGACCGTCAGGACCGTCGAGGACATGACGGGCATCAAGATCGATCACTACCTGGAGGTCGACTTCACCAGCTTCATGCGCACGGTGGACGTCCTCGGCGGCGTGCCGGTGTGCACGGAACGGACGCTGCACGACAGCTACTCCGGACTGAACCTGCCCGCGGGCACCACGAACCTCGACGGCGGCCGCGCCCTGCAGTACGTACGGGCCCGGCATCTCGGCGACGGTTCCGACCTGAGCCGGATGAAACGCCAGCAGCACTTTCTCGCCTCGGTCATCGAGAAGGCCACCGACAGCGGCGTCCTGATGAACCCGGTGAAGCTGGAGAAGGTCGCCTCGACCGTCCTGGACTCCGTCCGTGCCGACGAGGGCCTGGGCAGCGACGAGATGCTGGAGCTCGGCAGGGCGATGCGGCGCTTCACGGCGGCCTCGTCCGAGTTCGCGTCCGTGCCCATCGAGGATCCGGACCACAGGGTGCGCGGGCTGGGCTCGACCGTGAAGTGGGACGAACGCAAGGCGGCGAAGCTCTTCGGAGCGCTGCGCGCCGACCGGCCGCTGGCCGAGGAGAAGCCCGGGAAGAGCAAGGCGGCCAAGCGCGCCGAACGCGCCAAGAACGCCAAGGCCGCGCAGGACCGGGCCGGCCGGGCGGCGAGCGTCCTGGTCGGGATTCCACCGGGCAGCATCCAGGTGCACGTGGAGAACGGCACCGCACGGTCAGGGCTCGGCCGCGCCGTCGACAGGGAACTGCACGGCACCGGCTTCACCACCATGGGCCCACCGGACGACGCGCAGCGCAGCGACACCGAGTACACGATGATCCGCTACGACCCGCGCTGGGACCGCTCGGCGCACGCCCTCGCGAAGGCGCTGCCGGGCGCCAAGCTGGTGAAGGAGGCGGACCGCGGTCCGGTCATGCTGGTCACCGTCGGCGAGAAGCATCACAGGGTGCGGCAGGTCCGGGTCGACGATCCCGCGCCGGGTGCGGGCGCCACGCCGGGCGGCGGCGCGGTCAAGGGCGACGAGAAGGTGTCCTGTGCCTGAGCCTCGTTTCTGAGGAGCTGCCCGGCCCTGAGGAGCTGCCGGTCTGGTTCCCGAGGAGCCGCCCGGCCGGCCGCGGCGCCCGGCTACTGCTCGTTCAGCCCCTCGGCCGCACGCTTCTCGCGCAGTTCCTTGATCGCCCGGCGGCGTGCCAGCCGGTGGGTCCGGCGGATCTGCGCCTCCTGAAAGCGCCGCTTGTCCCGCTCGGTCTCCGGGATCACCGGCGGCACCGGCCGCGGCCGGCCGTCGGAGTCGACCGCGGCGAAGACCATGTACGCCGTCCCGACCTGCGTGGCCGGCGTCGACTCGTTCCACCGCTCGGCCATGACACGTACACCGATCTCCATCGACGACCGGCCGGTCCAGTTGCACTGGGCGCGGACATGGACCAGGTCGCCGATCCGGACGGGCTCGAGAAAGACCATCTCGTCCATGGACGCGGTGACCGCCGGCCCGCCGGAGTGCCGGCCGGCGACGGCCCCGGCGGCGTCGTCGGCGAATTTCATGATCACACCGCCGTGCACGGTGCCGAGGAGGTTGGTGTCGTTCCCCGTCATGATGTGCGACAGAGTGGTGCGGGAGGCGGCGGTCGGCTTGCCCGGTAGGGCCGCTTCCGCCGGATGGGCCTGGTCGGTCATGGTCCCTACCCTATGTGGCGGCGAGAACCGGCCTGACGGGCGGCTTTGCATCAGAACGGATACAGCCTCGGCCCGAAGCGGTACCCGGGCTGTGTTCCGACGGCCCAGTCAAGGCACACTGCCCTGCATGAATGAGTGGCCCGGATGGAACGACGGCTCCCGTGACAGGTACGGACGCGGCAGTGGTGCCGCCGCCCGCGGAGGCGTGCCGCAACAAGGGAGAGGCGGCTATGACGGGGGCTACAGAGACCAGGACCAGTACGGATACGACTCGGGCTACAGCGACGGCCAGGTTTATGGCGGCGGGGGTCGCGGTGGCGACTACCGGGGCGGTTACGACGACGGCTACGGACCGTACGACGACGTGCCGCCCCGCCGGCGGCGACGCTTCAAACCCATCCTGATAACCCTGGTCGTCATCCTGCTGGCATGGGCGGTCGGCACCTATTTCTGGGCCGACTCCAAGCTGAAACGTGACGTCGACCTCAGTATCGTCGAGGACCGGCCGGAGACGGCCGACGGCACCAACTACCTGATCGTCGGCTCCGACAGCCGCGAGGGCATGACCGCTCAGGAGAAGAAGGACCTGCACACGGGCTCGGCCGGCGGCAAGCGCACCGACTCGATGATGATCCTGCACGTCGGCAACGGCGCACCGACGCTGATCTCGCTGCCGCGTGACTCCTGGGTCGAGATCCCGCCCTTCACCGGCTCCCAGTCCGGCAAGCACTTCGGCAACAGCCAGCGGACCAAGCTCAACGCCGCCTACTCGCAGGACGGCGCCCCACTGCTGGTCCGTACCGTCGAGCACAACACCGGGCTCAAGATCGATCACTACGCCGAGATCGGCTTCGGCGGCTTCGCCAAGATCGTGGACTCTGTCGGCGGTGTCGAGATGAACATCCCGCAGGACATCAAGGACAAGAACTCCGGCGCCGACTTCCGGAAGGGCAAGCAGACGCTGGACGGCAAGCAGGCCCTCTCCTTCGTCCGCAACCGGCACGCGGGCACCGGCGACAGCGACCTGGGCCGGACCAAGAACCAGCAGAAGTTCCTGGCCGCCCTTGCCAGTCAGACGGCGACGCCCTCGACGATCCTCAACCCCTTCAAGCTCTACCCGACCATGGGCGCCGGTCTGGACACCCTGATCGTGGACAAGGACATGAGCCTGTGGGGACTGGGCTCGATGTTCTTCGCGATGAAGGACGTCTCCAGCGGCGAGGGCAAGCGCATGAACATGCCCATCTCCGGGCCCGCTCCAGCGGGCTCGCTGCAGTGGGACATGCCGAGGGTCAAGCAGTTGGTGCAGCAGCTGAAGAACGACGAGAAGGTCACCGTCAAGTCCGACCAGTGAGCCGTGCGCCCGCGCCGCGGAACGCCCACGCGCCCGGGCGTCGCGCTCAGTCGGCGACGCAGAGACAGAAGGGGTGCCCGGCCGGGTCCAGGTAGACGCGGAAGCCACGCTTGCCGCCGCCGTCGTCCTGGATCAGCCGGGCACCGAGCTTGATCACCTCTTGCTCCGCCTCGTCCATGCGGTCCCTCGGCACGTCCAGGTCCAGGTGCAGCTGCTGGGCGTGCTCCAGGCTGGGCCACTGCGGCGGGATGAAGCCGGCCGACTCCTGGAAGGCGAGCCGCTGGCCGCCCGGGCCGGACACGTCCACCCAGGTGTCGCCCTCACCCGGCTCGACCTTCCAGTCGAGCACCTGTGCGTAGAACTCGGCGAGCCGCCTCGGGTCCGGGCAGTCCAGAACAATGCAGTTCATCGTGGCGATGGCCATGGGTTACCCCTTGAGGTCGTAAACCGGTAACGCGCTTTGGTTACCAGATCATGGCCCCTCATCGGTAACGTGGCAAGGGTGACGGACCGGACAGCCCCGAAGGCGCTCGTCCTTGTGCAGGAGTTGACGAACACGCTCGAGGTCGACTCGGGCGAGGACGCCCTCGCCGCGCCGGGCGGCATCGCCGACTTCGCACACAGGCACGGGCTCGACGGACTCGGATCCCGCCCCGATACGGCCGCGCGGGAGCTCGCCGCGCTGCGCGAACTGCGCGAGGCCCTGCGCGCCGCGTGCCTGGCGCACACCGGTACGGACATGCCGGGCGAGGCGTCAGCGGCACTCGCACAGCGGCTCGCCCACGCCCCGCTCATCCTCGAGGTCGACGAGGCGGGCCGGGCCGGACTCCGCCCAGCACCCGGACTGTCCGGAGTCCCCGCGCTCACCGCCCGGATCGCGGTGGGCATCGCCACGGCGGCCGGCGACGGCGACTGGCAGCGGCTCAAGGCGTGCGAGGCGCACGACTGCCTGTGGGTCTTCTACGACCGGAGCCCGGCCGGCCGGGGACGCTGGTGCTCGATGGCCGTGTGCGGCAGCCGGGCGAAGATGCGTACGTACCGGGCGAACCGGCAGCGCTAGTGCCGTGACCGGCGATGCCTGCCCGTTGAGGAGCGTCTTCCAGTGCTGCCGGGGCTGTTGGCAACGCTGAGGGGTGCCCCCCGGTGACCCCGCCCGGGCCGCAGGCCCAGGGGCCCCGGCGGAGCAGGGGCGCGCAGCGTCTGGTGTCGGCGATCCCGCCGTCAGGCGGTGGGACGGCCCAGCGCGCGGAAGCTCCAGTCGCCCTTGCGCCACGCCGCCGGGTCGAGCGTGTTGCGGCCGTCCAGGATGCGCCGGACCGCGACCACCTCGCCCAGTGCCGCCGGGTCCAGCTCCTGGAACTCCCGCCACTCCGTCAGGTGCAGCACCACCTCCGCGCCCCGCACCGCCTCGGCCACGCTCGGCGCGTAGCGCAGGGTCGGGAAGAGGGCGCGGGCGTTGTCCATTCCCTTGGGGTCGTAGACCGAGACCTGGGCGCCCTGCAGGTGCAGCTGGCCCGCGACGTTGAGCGCCGGCGAGTCCCGTACGTCGTCGGAGTCGGGCTTGAAGGTCGCGCCCAGTACGCCGATCCGGGTGCCCAGCAGCGTGCCGCCCAGCGCCTCCCTGGTCAGCTCGACCATCTGGGCACGCCGCCGCATGTTGATCGAGTCGACCTCGCGCAGGAATGTGAGTGCCTCCGAAGCGCCCAGTTCGCCGGCCCGGGCCATGAACGCGCGGATGTCCTTGGGCAGACAGCCGCCGCCGAAGCCGATCCCGGCCCGCAGGAACTTCTTGCCGATCCGGTCGTCGTGCCCGATCGCCTCGGCCAGCTTCACCACGTCGCCGTCCGCGGCCTCGCAGACCTCGGCCATGGCGTTGATGAAGGAGATCTTCGTGGCCAGGAAGGAGTTGGCGGAGGTCTTCACCAGCTCGGCCGTCGGGAAGTCGGTGACGACGAAGGGCGAACCCTCGGCGAGCGGCGTCGCGTACACCTCGCGCAGCAGCTGCTCCGCGCGCTCACTGCGCACGCCCACCACGATGCGGTCCGGGCGCAGCGTGTCCTTGACCGCGAAGCCCTCCCGCAGGAACTCCGGATTCCAGGCCAGCTCCGCGTCCGCGCCCACGGGCGCGAGCTCCGCCAGCCGGGCTGCGAGCCGCTCCGCACTGCCCACCGGCACCGTGGACTTGCCGACGACCAGGGCCGGGCGGGTCAGATGGGGAGCCAGCGAGTCGACCGCGCTGTCGACATAGGACATGTCGCAGGCGTACTCGCCGTGCCGCTGCGGGGTGTTGACGCAGATGAAGTGGACGTCGCCGAATTCGCCCACCTCCGCGTAGGAGGTGGTGAAGCGGAGCCGTCCGCTCGAACCGGGGAACCCCGCGACGTGCTGGCGCAGCAGTTCGTCCAGCCCCGGCTCGTACATCGGCGTCTCGCCGCGTTCCAGCAGCGCGATCTTCTCCGGGGAGATGTCCAGACCCAGCACCTCGAAGCCGAGTTCGGCCATGGCGGCAGCGTGGGTGGCCCCGAGATATCCGGTGCCGATCACTGTGATCCTGTGCGGGGCCATGGCGAATGCTCCTGTGTGACGACGCTTGAGTAACCCCGGAGAAGGCCGCGAAAGACACCTGCCGGGAACGCTGCCCGCGCAGCATATCGGGGGCGCCGCTGTCGTGAAGCTCACGTATCCCGGCCGGGCGGTGACCCCTAGAATTGCGTTACTTAACGGTAGTTAGCAATCGCCGCCCTGCCGCGCCATCGCGCGGCAGAGCTTCAGAGGAGTGAAACACCTTGGCGTCATCGGGAAACAGCGCAGCCGCCGACTTCGACCTCTACCGGCCCGCCGAGGAGCACGACATGCTCCGGGACTCGGTGCGCGCCCTGTGTGAGGCGAAGATCGCGCCGTTCGCCGCCGCGGTGGACGAGGAGGCCCGCTTCCCGCAGGAGGCCCGGGACGCCCTCGAAGCCAACGACCTGCACGCCGTTCACGTGCCCGAGGAGTACGGCGGCGCCGGCGCCGACGCGCTCGCGACCGTCATCGTCATCGAGGAGGTCGCCCGCGTCTGCGCCTCCTCCTCCCTCATCCCTGCGGTCAACAAGCTGGGTTCGCTGCCGGTCATCCTCTCCGGCTCCGAGGAGCTGAAGAAGAAGTACCTCGCGCCGCTCGCCAGGGGCGAGGCGATGTTCTCGTACTGCCTGAGCGAGCCGGACGCGGGCTCGGACGCGGGCGGCATGAAGACCAAGGCCGTACGGGACGGCGACCACTACGTGCTCAACGGCGTGAAGCGCTGGATCACCAACGCCGGTGTCTCCGACTACTACACCGTCATGGCCGTGACCGACCCGGACCGGCGCACCAAGGGCATCACGGCCTTCGTCGTCGAGAAGGACGACGAAGGAGTCTCCTTCGGTGCCCCGGAGAAGAAGCTCGGCATCAAGGGTTCCCCGACCCGCGAGGTCTACCTCGACAACGTGCGCATCCCCGTCGATCGGATGCTCGGCGAGGAGGGCACCGGCTTCGCCACCGCGATGCGGACCCTGGACCACACCCGGATCACCATCGCCGCCCAGGCACTCGGTATCGCCCAGGGCGCGCTCGACTACGCCAAGGGCTACGTCACCGAGCGCAAGCAGTTCGGCAAGCCCGTCGCGGACTTCCAGGGTGTGCAGTTCATGCTGGCCGACATGGCGATGAAGCTGGAGGCGGCCCGCCAGCTGACCTACGCGGCGGCGGCCAGGTCGGAACGCGTCGCCGCCGGCGGCGGGAAGCAGGACCTGACCTTCTTCGGCGCCGCCGCCAAGTGCTACGCCTCCGACGCGGCCATGGAGATCACCACGGACGCGGTCCAGCTGCTGGGCGGCTACGGCTACACGCGTGACTACCCGGTCGAGCGGATGATGCGCGACGCCAAGATCACGCAGATCTACGAAGGCACGAACCAGGTCCAGCGCATCGTGATGGCCCGCAACCTGCCGTAGGGCGTGCCTGACCCGCTCAGTCGTGTGCCGGCCCGGTTCCGGTCGGCCCGGTTCCGGCCGACTCGGTTCCGGCCGACTCGGTTCCGGCCGACTCGGTTCCGGTCGGCCGGGCCGCGATCCAGGCCAGCAGGCGCGGCGCGACACCCGGCGTCCGCAGCAGCGCGCCGCCGTGCGCGGC
>NZ_JBOHCV010000524.1:0-14449 GCF_050698815.1 Streptomyces sp. | reverse complement strand
GGACTGCCCGGGCGTCTGTCTGCTGGGCGCGGCGACCTCCCGTCCCTGGGACTTCGTCGAGGCCGGCGACCCGCGCACGGTCGCCGACCTGGTCACACCCGAGGGTCTGAAGTGGATGGCCGGGTTCGCGAAGGGCATCGGGCCGGTGGTGAACCTGATCATCCCGCGGAAGCCCGACGGCAGTCTGGGGGAGCCCACCACCCTGGTACGGGACGCGCACGCGCAGGACCTGGTCCTGCACCCGTACACCATGCGCAACGAGAACACCTTCCTGCCGCTCGACTTCCGCCGCGGTGCCGACCCGGCCGCCTACGGGGACGCGTTCGGCGCTTTCCGTACCTACTTCGCCACCGGCATCGACGGACTGTTCACCGACAACCCGGACACCGGGTTGCTGGCGGCGGTGGAGTTCCGCAAGGACTGAGTGCGGCGGACGGGCCGGTACGCGGCCGTCCGTACGCGGCAGTTGCGGTGGCGGCGTCACCCGGAGGGGTGGTGCCGCCACCGGGCGGCAACCGGCGCGGGCCGCGCGCACGTCGCGACGGGCATGAACTCTCCTGCCGCTCTCCTCACCCCGCCCGAAGCGTCCCTTCCACTGCGCCGGCTGCTCGCCGCCGAGTGCGCCGCCGAGGCGCCCGGCGCCGGCACGGAACCGGAGGACCTGCAGCAAGCGGTCTGGCTGCGCTGGCTGGAGCACGGCCGGGCCCAGGGCGCGACGGCGCCCTCCGCCGGGTGGCTCCGCGGTGCCGTACGGGCGGAGGCCCGCCGCGCCAGGCGCCGCGCCCGCAGGGAGGAGCCGCTGCCCGCCGACGGCGCCGGCGACCCGGCCACGGCCTTCCTGGGCGAGACAGCCCTGCTCGCCGCCGAGCGCCGCCGCGCCGTCGAGGCAGCCGTCGAGCTGCTGCCCGGCCGCTGTCCTGCCCTGCTGCGCGCGCTGTTGTCCGGGAAAGACCTCACCTACCCCGAGATCGCCCGCGAGTTGGGAATGTCACAGGGCAGCCTTGGGCCGGTACGGTCCCGATGTCTGGGTTGTCTGCGCACAATGCTCACCGCGTCCGATTGCGGCACCTGAGGCCGGGGGAAGCTGCGGTAAGCAATCGGCGTCACCAGGGCAGACAGTCCGGACACGGCACCCTCATCGCTCCGTGCCCGTACGCATTCACGACATGGGGAGGCAGGCGCACATGGGCATGAGCGTGACCATCTCTGCGGCGGTCGGGAACGACGCCGAGGCGATACTCAAACTCCAGTACCTGTGCTTCCAGAGCGAGGCGGAGGCCTACGGCGACTACGCCATCGCCCCGCTCACCCAGTCTCTCGACGGGCTGCGGGCCGAGATGGCCGACGGCTGTGTGATGGTGGCCCGGCTCGGCGAGGAGGTGGTCGGTTCCGTGCGCGCCGCCGTCGACACCGACGGCACCGCCCGCATCGGCCGCCTCTGCGTCCACCCACGGCTGCAACGGCACGGGCTGGGCGGACGGCTGCTGGCCGCCATCGAGGTCCGGCTGGCGGCCGAACGGGCCGCCACGCGCTACCACCTGGTCACCGGGCACCGCAGCGAGCGGAACCTGCGGCTGTACCGCAAGTCCGGCTACACACCTGTCGGCACCGAGCGGGACCGGCAGGTGACGCTGACCGCGATGGCGAAGGACGCCGGGGGAGCGGCCCCCGCGGCGTTCACCACCAGCGCCTGACAGGGGGTCCGGCGGGGTGACGGCTCAGCCGTCGCCCCGGCGCGGCCGGCACAGCCACAGCAGTCCGGCCACCGGCAGCACCACCGGGAGGAAGAGGTAGCCTCTGCCGTAGTCCGACCAGACCGTGGCGTCGGGGAACGCGGAGGACTCGATCCGCGTCCAGGTGCCCACCGCGAGCACTCCCACCAACTCCGCCCAGCAGCAGCCGAAGGCCGCCTTACGGGCACTCTCTCCGCCCCGCACCAGCGAGAAGGTGATGAAGGCGTAGACCACCGCGGCCACCGCCGAGAGGACATAGGCGAGGGGTGCGTCCTCGAAGCGGGTCGCCAGCTGGAGGACGGAACGGGAGGCGGCACCCACGGTGAAGATGCCGTAGAGCGTGACGAGCAGCCTGCCGGGACCCGTGCCGATCCCGCCGGGTCCTACGCTCCGGTGCGCGGTCCCGGGAGGGGTCTCAGGCACCGCTGCCGCCTCCCCAGATGTCATGCAGCCGGACCTGCAGCACCGCCAGCACCACGGCACCCGCGACCACCGTCAGCGAACCCCACCGGGTCCGCTCGGTCAGCGAGATCAGGCCAACCACCGGCAGGCAGGCGACCACTGCCAGCAGATACGCCACGAACACCGCGGTCCCTTCCGCGGGGTGCTCTCCGCCGGCCAGCGCCACGATGCCGGCCACCAGCTGCGCCAGCGCGAGCAGAGAGACCACGGCCATGCCGATGAAGTGCCAGTCCTTGGTGGGCTGATCACGGTACGCCGCCCAGCCGCACCACCCGGCCAGCGCGAGCGCGGCCACGGCGAGCGTGACGGTGAGCGGGATGAACATGGCCCGAGTCTAGGAGGGCCGCCGGCCGTCACCGCCGCCGGGCCCGGGAAGGACGGCGGCGGCAGCTAGTGCCGTGACCGGCAACGTTTGCCCGTCAAGGAGCGTCGTCCAGTGCGTGCGATCGCAAGGCGGCCGGAAGTCCTTGTAGCGGAGCTACCAGGGCTTTCGGCCAACGCGGCGTGGGGGCACCTCCCGGCCGAAGGCTGGGGGAGTGCGTGATGGGCGGCGCGACAGGGCAAAGGTTGCCGGGAGGGGTACTAGACCGTGGGGTTTGCCACAGCCGATCAGCGTCCAGCCGCGTCCCGGCGTCGTCACCGATGACCACTCCGCCGTATCTGCGCAGGTCACCGCCATGGTGCGGAGATCACGGACGCCGATCACCGTGTCCAGCGTCCGGCCAGCGGCGCACGCTGTGCCAAGTGGCCGTGCGGAGGTCTGTTTAACTGGAGCGCATGAACACGACGAGCTGCCGCACCCCTGCGACCAGGGCCATCACCACGCCCGGTGCTCGTTGTCCGCGCATGCCTCTGGGCGGCATGTCGCGCATGTGTGCCCGCTGAGGGCCCCCGCCTGAGCAGACCCGGACCGGCGCGCGCCCCCGCGGGCGACGCTGCCCCCGGTTTCGCCCCTCTCTCACCCCCGCAGCGCCCCCGCACCGCACTGCTGTGCGGACGTGGCCTGCGCCCCTGCCCGACGTCAAGGGAAGTCCTGTGATTACGACTACGGACCTGACCAAGGTCTACCGCAGCCGAGACCGCGAGATCACCGCGCTCGACGGCGTGAATCTGCACGTGCGCGAGGGCGAGGTGTTCGGCGTCGTCGGCCGCAGCGGCGCCGGGAAATCCTCCCTCATCCGCTGCGTCAACCTGCTGGAGCGGCCCACTTCCGGCACGGTCACCGTCGACGGCCAGGACCTGACCGCGCTCGCCGGGAAGGGCCGTGGTGCCGGCGCCGAGCTGCGCGCCGCACGCAGCCGCATCGGCATGGTCTTCCAGCACTTCAACCTGCTCTCCTCCCGGACCGTGCAGGGCAACGTCGAACTGCCGCTGGAGATCCTCGGCCTCTCGGGCGGCGAGCGTTCCCGCAAGGCCCTTGAGCTGCTGGACCTGGTCGGCCTCGCCGACAAGGCCCGCACCTACCCCGCCCAGCTGTCGGGCGGCCAGAAGCAGCGCGTAGGCATCGCCCGCGCGCTCGCCGGCGACCCGAAGGTGCTGCTCTCCGACGAGGCCACCTCGGCGCTCGACCCGGAGACCACCCGCTCCGTGCTCCAGCTGCTGCGGGACCTGGGACGCCGGCTCGGCCTGACCGTACTGCTGATCACGCACGAGATGGACGTCGTCAAGGCGGTCTGCGACTCGGCCGCGCTGATGCGCGACGGGCGGATCGTGGAGTCCGGCACCGTCTCCGGACTGCTGGCCACCCCCGGCTCCGAGCTGGCCCGCGAGCTGTTCCCGGTGGGCGGCCGGCCGTCCTCCGAAGGGCGCACCGTCGTCGACGTCACCTTCCACGGTGCGACGGCGACCGAGCCGGTCATCTCGCAGCTGTCGCGCACGTACAACGTGGACATCTCCATCCTCGGCGCCGCCATGGACACCGTCGGGGGCAAGCAGGTCGGCCGGATGCGGATCGAGCTGCCCGGCGGCTTCTACGACAACGTCGTGCCCATCGGCTATCTGCGCGAGCAGGGCCTCACCGTCGAGGTCGCCGGTGCCCCCGGCGACGACCGCAGCACAGCCCAACTGGTCGAGGAAGGTGCCAAGTGACCTGGTCGGAGATTCAGCCCCTGCTCATCCAGGGCACCCTCGACACCCTCTACATGGTCGGCTGCTCGACCCTGATCGCCGTGCTCGGCGGGGTGCCGCTGGGTGTGCTGCTCGTGCTCAGCGACAAGGGCGGGCTGCTGCGGAACGCGGCGGTCAACCGGGTCGTGGGCGCGGTCGTCAACGTCGGCCGTTCGCTGCCCTTCATCATCCTCATGGTCGCCCTCATCCCGCTGACCCGGGCGATCGTGGGCACCTCCATCGGTCCGACGGCGGCCATCGTGCCGCTCGCCATCGGCGCCGTCCCCTTCTTCGCCCGGCTGGTGGAGACCGCTGTGCGGGAGGTGGACGCCGGTCTGGTCGAGGCGGTGCAGGCGATGGGCGGCGGCGCTCCGACCGTGGTCTTCAAGGCGCTGCTGCCGCAGGCCCTCCCGTCGCTGGTCGCGGGCGCCACCACGACGGTGATCGCGCTGATCGGCTACTCGGCGATGGCGGGAGCCGTCGGCGGCGGCGGACTGGGCACCGTGGCGCTGACCTATGGCTACCAGCGGTTCGAGACGGGCGTCATGGTGGCGACCGTCGCGCTGCTGATCCTCCTCGTCACGCTCGTACAGCTGCTCGGTGACGCGATCGCGCGCGCCCTCTCCCGGCACAGCCGCCCCGACGGGGCCGCCCTCCGGTGGACAGTCCGGCTGGGCCGGCGCCGGACGGCCGCGCTGGCCGCCGTGGTCCTGGTGCCCCTCGGGCTGGCCGGCTACGGGTTCGGCTCGCAGGGCGAGGAGAACGCGGAGAAGGGCGGGCAGCCGCTGACGGTGGCGGCCTCGCCTACCCCGCACGCGGAGATCCTCCAGTACGTGCAGCGCCACCTCGCCAAGAAGGCGGGACTGCGGCTGGAGGTCAAGGAGTTCACGGACTACGTGCTGCCCAACACCGCCACCGAGAGCGGCGAGGTCGACGCCAACTTCTTCCAGCACAAGCCGTATCTCGACGACTTCAACGAGAAGAAGGGCACCCACATCGAGCCCGTCGTCGACGTCGAGCTGGAACCGCTCGGCCTCTACTCGCACACGGTGCGTGAGCTGAAGGGCCTCAAGAGCGGCCAGACCGTGGCGCTGCCCAACGACACCACCAACGAGGGCCGCGCCCTCCAGCTCCTCGCCGACCACGACGTGATCGACCTCGAGCCCGGCGCCGGAGCGGAGGCCACCCTCGGCGACATCACGGACGCCAAGGGGCTGAAGTTCAAGGAGCTGGAAGCCGCCTCCGTGCCGCGTTCCCTCGACGACGTCGACGCGGCCGTCATCAACGGCAACTTCGCCCTGGAGGCCGACCTCAACCCGGCGAAGGACGCCCTGATCGCGGAGCGGGCGAAGGACAACCCCTTCACCAACTTCCTTGCCGTCAAGGACGGGAATCAGGACGACCCCCGGGTACAGAAGCTCGCCGAACTGCTCAACTCCGCGGAGGTCAGGAAGTTCATCGAGGAGAGGTACGACGGCGGGATCCTGCCGGACTTCGGGTCCGCGCGGGCGAAGTCCGCGTCCGGGTCCTGACCCTCGAGTCCTGTCCCCGTATCGACAAGTCGGCACGCAGGGCCGGATCCCGCCTGATCAGCGGGTCCGGCCCTGCGCGCAGGGGTGCCGATGCTGCATGCTGTGCACTGCTGCAGTCGTCCGGAGCCCCTCGACTCCGGACCCTCGATCCGATGGAGCGGCGCATGACTTCGACCTTTCCGGACGTCACGATCAGTACGGACCGGCTCGTGCTGCGCCCGTTCGAGGAGGCGGACGTCCCCGCGTTCACCGAGATGATGCGGGACGAACTGGTGACCGCCTGGACGGATGTGCCGGTGCCCTACCGCGAGCTGGACGCCCGCAGGTTCATCCTCCGGCAGGCGTCAGCCGTACGGACCCAAGGTGACGGCATCGTCTTCGCCGTGACCGAGTTCCTCACCCAGCGGCTGGTCGGTCTCGTCCATCTCGCCCACACCGACTGGCGGCTCCTCGCCACCGAGGTCGGCTACGTCACCGCACCCTGGGCGCGCGGTGAGGGCTACGCCTCCGAGTCGGTGCTCGCCGTGGCCCAATGGCTTTTCCAGGACCAGAAGTTCGAGCGCCTGGAGCTGCGTACGGCGGCCGACAACAGCGCCGCGCAGCAGGTCGCGCAGAAGCTCGGCTGCATCAGCGAGGGCGTGCTGCGCAACGCCCGGATAGCGCGTACCCGCACCGAGGACGGCGGCTGGGCGGAGATCCGCACCGACCTCCTGGTGTGGAGCCTGCTGCCCGAGGACCTCGAGGGCATCCCGGAGCAACTGGCCGACGCCGGCGGCTACGCCCCCTACCCGGACTGGCTGCGCTCACCCCGCTGAGCGTTGGCTGTCGCGGTGCGTACCGGGCCCTGTACCGGGGACTTCCCGCCCATACCGGGACGATGTCCGCCGAGCCGTCCACGGCATCGCTGATCGGCGCCGCCGGGGTACGCTCGGGGAGCCCCGACCTGCGACGAACCCAGACGAGCCCAGGAGAACCGCACCGATGGCCGACCGCGTCACCGTGATCGGGTGGGACGGCTCGCCCTTGCCCGACGCCGCCCGCTCCGCCCTCGGCGCGGCCACACTCGTCGCCGGGGCCGCACACCATCTGGAGCTGAGCGAGGTGCCGTCCGGCGCCGAGCGCATCCAGCTCGGCAGCGTCTCGCGGGCCGCTCGCACCATCGCGAAGCACCGCGGCTCGGCCGTCGTCTTCGCCGACGGGGACCCGGGTTTCTTCGGCGTCGTACGGTCGTTGCGGGCTCCCGAGCACGGCCTGGAGGTCGAGGTCGTTCCCGCCGTCTCCGCCATCGCCGCCGCCTTCGCCCGGGCCGGGATGCCCTGGGACGACGCGCAGCTGGTGGTGGCCGACTCCCGCACGCTGCGCCGCGCGGTCAACGTCTGCCGCGCGCACACCAAGGTCGGTGTCCTCACCTCGCCCGGCGCCGGCCCCGCCGAACTCGCCCTGCTGCTCGGTCCGGTGCACCGCACGTTCGTCATCTGCGAGGCGATGGGCACCGCACGGGAAGAGGTCACCGTCCTCACCTCCGACAAGGTCGCCGACCACACCTGGCGGGACCCCAACGTGGTGATCGTGGTGGGCGGTTCCGGGTCTTCCGCACCGCCCGGCCCTCCGGGAACCGGGACCGAGCAGGGCCCGGGGTCCCCCCGGACACAGTCCGGGGGAGGCTGGCTCGCCGGACGGGCACCCGGCTATCCGCCCCCGGTGCGCGGCTGGGCGCTTCCGCTGTCGGCGTACGCGCCGGACGGGCCGCACGGGCCGCCCCGGCCCGCGCGGGCGAGCGAGTCCGCGCAGCTGCGCGGACTCCAGCTGGCGCGGCTGGGCCCGCGCGCCGGCGACCTGGTGTGGGACATCGGCGCGGGCAGCGGAGCGCTGTCGGTGGAGGTGGCGCGCTTCGGCGCCGCGGTCATCGCCGTCGACAGGGACGCGGACGCCTGCGCCCGTACGGCCGCGGCGGCCCGGCACTTCGGTGTCCAGGTCGAGACCGTGCACGGCACCGCGCCGCACGTACTGGAGGACCTCCCCGAGCCGGACGTGGTGCGGGTGGGCGGCGGTGGCGTCCGTACGGTCGTGGCGGTCGTCGAGCGCCGCCCCGGGCGCATCGTCACGCACGCCGCGACCCGGGACGAGGCGGAAGCCATCGGACGGGCGCTCGCGGAGGGCGGGTACGCCGTGGAATGCGCCCTGCTCCAGTCGGTCGAACTGGACACCGAGGCGTGGGTGGAGAGTGAACGGGCCGTCGTTTTCCTGCTGTCCGGTGTCCGGCTCTGAATCTCCGCGCACCGTTGGGTGACGAACCCTGACGAAGTGGGGTTTGTCACCCGGCACTGGCAGGCGGCCCGCGCCGTCCCAGGTAGGCTGACGGATCGTTGTGCCGCTGTGCGGTGTTGACGGTTCGTCCGTCAATGTCCGGATGGCGCGTAGGCGGAGAAACGTGCCGCACCGTGCGCACGCTCGTTCTTCATCTACGGGGGCCCGGCGGCCGTTCGCCGGGTTGGACGAAGCACTACCGATGGGCGAGGGGTACGCATGACTGACACCGGCCAGAACCCCGGTGAGGGGCAGCCGGAGAACGCAGGCGCGCAGCCGGCGGCCCGGCCGGGAACCCCGGCACCCGGTCCGTACCCCTACCCGGGACCGGACGGCGGCGTCGGCGGTGGCGCGGCTGCGCCCGGCGAGGAGGACCTGTTGATGCCGGGAGCTCAGGGCGCCTGGAGCGACGCCCAGGCAACCGCCGCACAGCAGGACCCCTACAGCAGGCAGGCCCAGCCGCAGCAGCAGGCCCGGCAGCAGTATCCGGCCCCCGCCGGCAACGCACCCGGACAGCACGAGACGGACGGCCGCGACTCCGGCTCGGTCGACTTCGGCGCCGTCCGGGCACCCCTCCCCGACGCCCCCGCCGTGAATCCGAACCCGACCCCGAACCCGAGCCCCCCGCGCCGTCCGCTGCACCTCGGCCCGCCGGAGCCCGAACAGTCGGGCGCGGTACGGCCGCTCTCCGACCGTGGCCGCGGCAAGACGGCACCCGGGCCGGCGGCGGCCCCCGTCTCCCCTCCGCAGCCGGAAGCCGCGCAGGTGCCTGCGCGGCAAGCCGACCCGATGCCGCCGGGGGTACCCCCGGCGGCGGCCGCGACGAACGGTCCCGAGTACCTGGACGTCTCCCAGCAGAGCCCGGACCCGCTGCCGGGCCCCCAACTCGGCGCGCTCCCGCCCCCGCACGACTCGTGGGCGGCACAGGGAGAGCAGCCCCGGACCGCGGAGCCGGAAGCGAACGCCCAGACTCAGGAAGCGACCGGCGTCGCCGGCCCGCAACTCGCCTCATCGCCGGCCGGCGAGGCCGTCCCCTCGCAGCCGGCGCCGGTTTCCGAAGGCCCCTCTGAGGTCTCCGCACAGCCGCAACCGCAACCGCAGCCCTCCACGGAACCGGAACCCGAACCGGAACCGGCCGAGGCAGGTGAGACCCGGCAGCGGCGCGGCAGCACTGAAGGCGGCACCGAGAGCACCGGCAACACCTGGGTCTCCACGCCGGGTTCGACCGCGGTGGAGGCGATCTCGCCGCAGGAGCAGGATGTTCCGGAGCCCCTTCCGGCGCCGGCCGGTGACGGCGAAGCCGCCGCGCACGCGGACACTCCCGCCGACTCCGCGGTGCCCGCACCGGGCGCGGCGGATACGGCGGACATTCCCGCACAGCAGCAGGCCGACCCGGATGCCGCCCAGGCCGATGCCGGCACCCCGGCAAGTGCACCCGGCCCGGAGGCCGTCGCCGGGATTCCGGCTCAGCAGCAGGGCGCGCCGGCCGAGGCGTCGGCGGCCGAGATGCCGAGCCCTGCTCCGCAGGACGAGGCGGGTTCGCCGGAGGCCGTAACGATGGTTCCGAGGCAGGGGCAGCACGCCGAGCCAGAGGCGAATCCAGCAGACCCGGCAGACCCGGTCCGCCCAGCGGGCCCGGCAGACAACGTGAGCCAGTCGGCCGAGGTACCCACCGCCGCCGGTGAGCCGGCGCCCGTCGAGACCGAAGCCGAGTCCGAAACTGAAACCGGGTCCGAAACCGAAGCCGAGTCCGAAACCGCCCCCCTGATAAGCGAGGACGGTTCGGCGGCCGTCGCCGCGCCGTCCCCCGACGGCGAAGCAGACGACGGCGAAGCCGGCAGTGGACCCGACAGCGGACCCGACGTCAGCGCCACCGGCACGGCGACCGCTCCCGCCCCCGCACCGGCCGGCCCCCCGGCCCCCGGTTTCGCGGACGACGAGCGGGAAGCCGTGCACCGCCTGATGCGCGAACGCCGTGACATCCGCAAGGGCTTCCGCCCCGACCCCATCCCGCACGAGGTCCTGCTCCGCGTCCTCGAGGCGGCCCACACGGCTCCCAGCGTCGGCCATTCCCAGCCCTGGGACTTCGTGGTCATCCGCTCCGAGGAGACCCGGCGCGCCATGCACGAGCTGGCCGAGCGGCAGCGTGAGGCGTACGCCAAGTCCCTCCCCAAGGGCCGGGCGAAGCAGTTCAAGGAACTGAAGATCGAGGCGATCCTCGACACCCCCGTCAACATCGTCGTCACCGCCGACCCGACCCGCGGTGGCCGGCACACCCTCGGCCGGCACACACAGCCGCAGATGGCGCCCTACTCCTCCGCCCTCGCCGTCGAGAACCTCTGGCTCGCCGCCCGCGCCGAGGGTCTCGGGGTCGGATGGGTCAGCTTCTTCGACGAGCGCGAGATGGTCCGCTCCCTCGAACTGCCCGAGCATCTGGAGGTGGTGGCGTACCTGTGTGTCGGGTACGTCGACGAGTTCCCGCCCGAGCCGGAGCTGGCCCAGGCGGGCTGGTCCAAGCGGCGGCCGCTGTCCTGGGTCGTGCACGAGGAGTCCTACGGGCGCCGCGTGCTGCCCGGCGCCGAACCGCAGGACCTGCTCGCCGACACGGTCGCCGCGATCCGCCCGCTGGACGCCAAGGCGCTCGGTGAGGCGTGGGAGCGGCAGAAGCGGATGACCAAGCCGTCCGGTGCGCTCGGCATGCTGGAGATCATCTCCGCGCAGCTGTGCGGGCTTTCCCGCAAGTGCCCGCCGCCGCTCCCGGAGCCGGCCGCCGTCGCCGTCTTCGCGGGTGACCACGGTGTGCACGCCCAGGGCGTCACCCCCTGGCCGCAGGAGGTGACCGCGCAGATGGTCGCCAACTTCCTCGGCGGCGGAGCGGTCTGCAACGCCTTCGCCAACCAGGTCGGCGCCGAGGTGTGTGTCATCGACGTCGGCGTCGTGGGTGAACTCCCGGCCACGCCAGGTCTGTTGCCCCGCAAGGTGCGGGCGGGAACCGCCGACATGACGCAGGGTCCCGCCCTCACCCGTGAGGAGGCGCTGCGCGCCGTCGAGGTCGGCATCGAGACCGCCCGCGACCTGGTCGCGGCAGGCAACAAGGCCCTGGTCACCGGGGAGATGGGGATCGCCAACACCACCGCCTCGGCCGCGCTCATCGCCGCCTGCACCGGCGTCGACGCCGCCGAGGTCACGGGGCGCGGCACCGGCATCAACGATGAGACACACGCCCGCAAGGTCGAAGTGGTCCGCCGCGCCCTCGAGCTGCATCAGCCGGACCCCGCCGACCCGGTC
The DNA here is from genome assembly GCF_050698815.1 of Streptomyces sp. Taxonomy (GTDB): domain Bacteria; phylum Actinomycetota; class Actinomycetes; order Streptomycetales; family Streptomycetaceae; genus Streptomyces. The sequence goes on along the minus strand of NZ_JBOHCV010000524.1, from coordinate 3,021 downwards.
GGGCTGCTGGCCGCCGTCGGGGGGCTGGAGCACGCCGCGCTGGTCGGCATGATCCTGGGCGGCGCGTCCCTGCGTACGCCGGTGATCCTGGACGGGGTCAGCGCGGGTGCCGCCGCGCTGGTCGCACGGTGCATCGCCCCGGAGGCGCTGGCCGCGTGCGTGGCCGGCCACCGCAGCTCCGAGCCCGGCCATGTCGTGGCGCTCACCAAGCTGGGCCTGCGCCCGCTGGTCGACCTGGACCTGCGGCTGGGCGAGGGTACGGGCGCGCTGCTCGCTCTGCCCATGGTGCAGAGCGCGGCGCGGGCGATGCACGAGGTCGCCACGTTCGACTCGGCCGGGGTGACCGGAAAGGGCTGAGCCACCGGCCCGCTCTCCCCGCACCCGCACCCCGCGCGGGTGCTCCGGTCCGCTGTTCCGCGGGGTGACCTGCGGAACAGCGCCGGCTCGGCCCGCGCCATAGGCTGTAGGGGAACTGCCCGAATCCGTCCCGTGCCCCGCACACAGCGGCGAGGGAGACGGAACCCGCACTCGCACCCCAGCCGCACCCGCAGGTCCCCGCCGCTCCAGTGCCGCAGCGGCCCCCTCCCGTACGCAAGGAGCCGCCCGCGCCATGTCCGAGTCCGTGACCGGGACCGAGTCCCCAGCCCAGCCGCACGCCGGGACCGACCACCCCGCCTACCCCGTCGGCCTCCGGCTGGCCGGGCGCCGCGTCGTGGTCGTCGGCGGTGGCACCGTCGCCCAGCGACGGCTGCCCACGCTCCTCGCCGCGGGTGCGGACGTGCTCCTCGTCGCCCCCTCCGCGACCCCCTCGGTCGAGGCGATGGCCGACTCGGGTGAACTGACCTGGCAGCGCCGCCCGTACGCCGACGGCGACCTGGCCGATGCGTGGTACGCGCTGATCGCGACCGACGACCCCGCGACCAACGCCGCCGCCTCCGCCGAGGCCGAGGCCCGCCGCGTGTGGTGCGTGCGCAGCGACGACGCGGCAGCCGCCACCGCTTGGACCCCGGCCACCGGACACAGCGAGGGTGTCACCGTCGCCGTCCTGACCGGCCGCGACCCGCGCCGCTCCGCCGCCGTGCGGGACGCCGTCGTGGCGGGGCTGCGCGACGGCACGCTCAACGCTCCCCGGCACCGCGCCCGCGGGGCAGGGGTCGCCCTGGTCGGCGGCGGGCCCGGCGACCCCGACCTGATCACCGTGCGGGGCCGCCGACTGCTCGCCGAGGCGGACGTCGTCATCGCCGACCGGCTCGGCCCCCGCGACCTGCTCGCCGAACTGCCCCCGCACGTCGAGGTGATCGACGCCGCGAAAATCCCCTACGGCCGCGCCATGGCCCAGGAGGCCATCAACAGCGCGCTGATCGAACACGCCAAGGCCGGCAAATCCGTCGTACGACTCAAGGGCGGCGACCCCTTCGTCTTCGGACGCGGCATGGAAGAGGCCGAGCAACTGGCCGAGGCCGGCATCCCGGTCACCGTCGTACCCGGCATCACCAGCGCCGTCAGCGTCCCGGCGGCCGTCGGTATCCCGGTCACGCACCGGGGCGTCGCTCATGAGTTCACCGTCGTCAGCGGTCACGTCGCCCCCGATGACCCGCGTTCCCTCGTCGACTGGGCGGCCCTCGCCCGGCTGCGCGGCACGCTCGTGCTGCTCATGGCGGTGGAGCGCATCGGCGCCATCGCCGAGACCCTCGTGCGGCACGGCAGGGACGCCGACACCCCGGTCGCCATCGTGCAGGAGGGAACGATGGCGGGGGAGCGCCGTGTGGACGCCACCCTGGCGACGGTGGCCCAGCGGTCGGTGGCCGAAGCCGTACGCCCGCCGGCGGTCATCGTCATCGGCGACGTGGTCTCCGTCGGGACCCGCGTACGTACATGACCCGCACACGCGCGAGGCGTACCGGACCGGACCCGACAAGGCGGATACAGCTGTGGCACCACTCATCACCGTCGAGGACCCCGACGACGCGCGGCTGGGCGACTACACGGGCCTGACGGACGTCGAGCTGCGACGCCGGCGCGAACCCGAGGAAGGCCTCTTCATCGCCGAGGGCGAGAAGGTCATCCGCCGCGCCGCCGAAGCCGGTTACGTGATGCGCTCCATGCTGCTCTCCGCGAAATGGGCCGACGTCATGCGGGACGTCATCGACGGCGTCCAGGCACCCGCCTACCTCGTCAGCACCGAACTCGCCGAGCGGGTCACCGGCTACCACGTACACCGCGGCGCACTCGCCGCCATGGAACGCAAGCCGCTGCCCCGTCCGGACACGCTGCTGGAGGGGGCCCGCCGCGTCGCCGTGTTCGAGGACATCGTCGATCACGCCAATCTGGGGGCCGCCTTCCGGAACGCGGCGGGCCTCGGCGTGGACGCGGTCCTGCTCAGCCCGCGCTGCGCCGACCCGCTCTACCGCCGGTCCGTGAAGGTCTCGATGGGGGCCGTGTTCGCCGTCCCGTGGACGCGGCTGGAAGCCTGGCCGGCGGATGTGGAAATGCTGAGCGGGGCAGGCTTCACCACCGCCGCCCTCTGCCTGAGCGAGCAGTCGATCACCATCGACGAACTCGCCGCGCGCCGGTGCGGAAAGCTGGCCCTCATGTTCGGGACGGAGGGGGGCGGACTGACCCCCGGGGCGCTCCGGGCGGCGGACGAACACGTACGCATCGACATGGCTGCGGGAGTCGACTCGCTGAACGTGGCCGCCGCATCCGCCGTCGCCTTCTACGCGACCAGGGCACGGCCGGTCTGACGCCGACTGCTCCCGGGCCGGTGGATCCGGAGCCGCTGGTGACGGCGCCCGGTGATTACGGCGCCGCGGACGTCCCCGGAGCCGGCCGCACCTGCTCGGAGCCGAGGCCGCGGGCGGGTCCCTGGCAGCCCTGTGCCGCCGCGATGCCGAGCGCCACGAGCAGGGTCACCGTCACGAACACCACCAGCCGCTGCCGCAGCAGGCGGCGGTTCCGGCTTCGCCGGGCGGGCATGACGCCGGGGCGCCGGGCCGGACCGCCGCGCCGCACCGCCGCGTT
>NZ_JBOHCV010000523.1:0-6931 GCF_050698815.1 Streptomyces sp. | reverse complement strand
GGCCCATTCCGCCCCGCTCCAGCCGCGGGAGGCGAAGTTCCCCACCGGCGCGGCTTCGATACCGGCGAACGAGACCAGTGCCTCGCACCCGTCGAGTCCGGCGCCGAGCAGCGCCGCCAGGTGCCCGTCGCCGCGGTGTTCGCGCAGCACGGTGGCGGCGTGCCAGAGGGCGAGGTGCGGTTCCTCGGGCCACGGCAGCGCGGCGTTGGCCGCAGCGAGCGGTCGCCCGGGCAGTCCGGCGGCCTCGGCCGCGGTACGGGCGAGCGCAGCCGCCTCCGCCATGCCGGGATCCTCCAGCCGGTCGCCGAGCACGGCACGCAGCGTGCTGTCCACGGCGCGGTGACGTGCCGTCAGTACCGCCTCGGGTGTGGCGGTTCGCCACACCTCCGGCACGTACGCGGCCACCGTGCGCGGGCTGAAGCTGTAGTAGGCCGCGGTCACCACCTCGGGACCGACGGGCCCCAGCGGTGCGGAGCGCAGCGCGAAGTACCAGGGCCAGCGCTCGGTCGTGTCGTACCCGAGCGCCTCGCCCTCCTCGGCGGCCTGCGGTGAGAAGTAGAGGCAGGCATGGACAGGTTCGAGTTGGTGCCACATCTGGCGGGCAAGCCCGGAGAAATCCGTCATGACCGGGTACGCTAACCGGGCAATGTGAACACTGTCAACATGTGATGTCGCGTGACCCGGCCGGTGTCCCGCACGCTGGAGTCATGACCGACACACAGCGGGTGCGGACGCGGCGAGTGTACGAGGAGGCGGAACCCGGCGAGGACGGGGTGCGGGTGCTGGTGGACCGGGTGTGGCCGCGCGGGGTGAAGAAGGAGGACGCGCGGCTGGACGCCTGGGACAAGGAGGTGGCCCCCTCCACGGAGCTGCGCAAGTGGTACGGCCACGACCATGCGCGCTTCACCGAGTTCGCCGAGCGCTACCGCGCGGAGCTCGCCGAGCCGGCGGCGCGGGACGCCCTGGACCGGCTCCGCGAGCGGGCCGCGGGCGGGCCGCTGACGCTGCTGACAGCCACGAAGGCGGAGGATCTCGACCACAGCCACGCGGCCGTGCTCGCCCAGGAGCTGCGCGGAGCCCGGTGAGACGCCTCTGATCAGGCACGTTGACGAACCATACGGGTCAGTGCATACTTATGCCAGTCAGTGTATGCACCGTAAGGAGAACCCCGTGACCGAGCGCGTCGTACTCGCCTACTCCGGTGGCCTGGACACCTCCGTCTGCATCGGCTGGATCGCCGAGGAGACCGGGGCCGAGGTCGTCGCCGTCGCCGTCGATGTCGGCCAGGGCGGCGAGGACCTGGACGTCATCCGCAAGCGCGCGCTCGCCTGCGGTGCGGTCGAGGCCGAGGTCGCGGACGCCAAGGACGAGTTCGCCGACGAGTACTGCCTTCCGGCGATCAAGGCCAACGCGCTCTACATGGACCGTTACCCGCTGGTCTCGGCGCTCTCCCGGCCCACCATCGTCAAGCACCTGGTGGACGCCGCCCGGAAGCACGGCGCCGGCACCGTCGCGCACGGCTGCACCGGCAAGGGCAACGACCAGGTGCGGTTCGAGGCCGGCATCTCCTCCCTGGCCCCCGACCTGAAGTGCATCGCGCCGGTACGGGACTACGCGATGACCCGGGACAAGGCCATCGCCTTCTGCGAGGCCAAGGGCCTGCCCATCGCGACCAGCAAGAAGTCGCCGTACTCCATCGACCAGAACGTCTTCGGCCGGGCCGTGGAGACCGGCTTCCTGGAGGACATCTGGAACGCGCCGATCGAGGACGTCTACGAGTACACCGAGAACCCGGCGACCCCGCGCGAGGCCGACGAACTCGTCATCACCTTCGAGGCGGGCGTCCCCGTCGCCATCGACGGCAAGCCGGTGAGCGTGCTGCAGGCCGTGCAGCAGCTCAACGAGCGGGCCGGAGCGCACGGCGTGGGCCGGATCGACATGGTCGAGGACCGGCTCGTGGGCATCAAGTCCCGTGAGGTGTACGAGTCCCCCGGCGGCATCGCGCTGATCACCGCGCACCAGGAGCTGGAGAGCGTCACGGTCGAGCGGGAACTCGCCCGCTACAAGCGGCAGGTCGAGCAGCGGTGGGCCGAACTCGTCTACGACGGCCTGTGGTTCTCCCCGCTCAAGCGGGCCCTGGAAGGCTTCATCAACGAGGCGAACGAGCACGTCAGCGGCGACATCCGGATGACCCTGCACGGCGGCCGGGCCGTCGTCACGGGCCGGCGCTCCCAGCAGTCGCTCTACGACTTCAACCTCGCGACCTACGACAGCGGCGACACCTTCGACCAGTCGATGTCCAAGGGCTTCATCGAGCTGTTCGGCATGTCCAGCAAGATCGCCGCGAAGCGGGACCAGGCGCAGTAGTCTGCGGTTCTCCCCCGGACCGGCACGGCACGCGAAGCACCCAGGAGCACCGATGAGCAGCAAGGAATCCCCGCAGTCCGGCCTCGGGGGCGAGGACGTACGGCTGTGGGGCGGGCGGTTCGCGGACGGGCCGTCCGAGGCGCTGGCCAGGCTGTCGGCTTCCGTGCACTTCGACTGGCGGCTCGCGCCCTACGACATCGCGGGCTCCCGCGCGCACGCCCGCGTGCTGCACACGGCCGGGCTGCTGACCGCCGCCGAGCTCCAGCGGATGCTGGCCGGTCTCGACGAGCTGGAGCGGGACGTCGCCGACGGCAGCTTCACGGGCACCGTCGCCGACGAGGACGTGCACACCGCGCTGGAGCGCGGTCTCCTGGAGCGGCTCGGGGCCGAGCTCGGCGGCAAGCTGCGGGCGGGCCGGTCCCGTAACGACCAGGTGGCCACGCTCTTCCGCATGTACCTGCGCGACCATGCCCGCGTCATCGGCGCTCTGCTCGCCGACCTCCAGGAGGCGCTGGTCGGCCTCGCCGAGGCCCACCCGGACGTCGCGATGCCGGGCCGCACCCATCTTCAGCACGCCCAGCCCGTGCTCTTCGCCCACCATGTGCTCGCCCACGCCCAGGCGCTGTCCCGGAACGCGGAGCGGCTGCGCCAGTGGGACGAGCGGACCGCGGTCTCCCCCTACGGCTCCGGCGCCCTCGCGGGCTCCTCGCTGGGCCTGGACCCGGAGGCGGTCGCGGCCGACCTCGGCTTCGAGCGCGGCTCGGCCGCCAACTCCATCGACGGAACGGCCTCGCGCGATTTCGTCGCCGAGTTCGCCTTCATCACGGCCATGACCGGCGTCGACCTGTCCAGGATGGCCGAGGAGATCATCCTCTGGAACACGAAGGAGTTCTCCTTCGTCACGCTGCACGACGCCTTCTCCACCGGCTCCTCGATCATGCCGCAGAAGAAGAACCCGGACATCGCCGAGCTGGCCCGCGGCAAGTCCGGGCGGCTGATCGGCAACCTCACCGGGCTGCTCGCCACCCTCAAGGCCCTGCCCCTCGCCTACAACCGTGACCTGCAGGAGGACAAGGAGCCCGTCTTCGACTCCTGCGACCAGCTGGAGATCCTGCTGCCCGCCTTCACCGGCATGATGGCCACCCTGACCGTGCACCGCGAGCGGCTGGCCGAGCTGGCCCCGGCCGGTTTCTCGCTCGCCACCGACATCGCCGAGTGGCTGGTCAAGCGGGGAGTGCCCTTCCGGGTGGCGCACGAGGTCGCGGGTGAGTGCGTCAAGGTCTGCGAGCGCGAGGGCATCGAGCTGGACCAGCTCACGGACGAGCAGTTCGCCGCGATCTCCCCGCATCTGGCTCCTGAGGTCCGTACGGTCCTGAACGTGTCCGGCGCCCTGGCGGCCCGGGACGGCCGCGGCGGCACCGCGCCCTCGGCGGTCGCCACCCAGCTCGGCGAGATCAAGGCAGACCTGGCCCGGCAGCGGGAATGGCAGCGGGAAGGCCCGCGGAGCAGGCCCCTTGACCTGGGCTGACGCCTCCTACGCGTAGCCGCCACGCAGCGGGGCACCCGGCGCGGGACCGCCCCCGACACGAAGCGAGGCGAGAGGCGATGACCGCGACTTTGCGTCACCGGCCCGAGGAGACACACCAGGCTTCGGTGGCAGAACTGGTCAAGCAGGCATCCGAGCAGCTCACCGACGTGGTGCGCAGCGAGATGCGGCTGGCGCAGGCCGAGATGAAGGAGAAAGGCAAGCGGGCGGGCTTCGGCGGCGGCATGTTCGGCGGAGCCGCGGTCATGGGGCTGATCGCCCTGTGGGCGCTGGCCTTCGCGGCGATAGCCGGCCTTGCCCTCGTCCTGCCCGTCTGGGCCTCGGCCCTGGTCATCGCCGGTGCGCTGCTGCTGGTGGCCGGGGTGCTGGCGCTGGCCGGGAAGCAGCAGATCGGATCCGCCACGCCACCGAAACCCGAACGGACCATCGACAGCATGAAGGCGGATGTCGAGGCGATCAAGGAAGGGGCGCACCGATGACGCGCGAGTCCGGTGCCCGCGGCGCGGCCGGCAGCAAGCAGCTGCACGCGGAGGTGGAGGAAGCACGCCAGCAGCTCGCGGAGACCGTCGCGGAGCTGGCGGGCAGGGCGGACGTGGCGGCGAAGGCGCGGGAGAAGGCCGCACAGGCCAGGTCCAAGGCCCAGTTCAAGGCGAACGAGGCGAAGTCCCGGGTGCAGCACACCGCGGAGCTGGCCGCGCACCAGAGCTTCAGCAGGCCGGGGCCGGCGATCGGAGCCGCGGCCGCCGTCGGCGCCGGGGCGCTGCTGACCTTCGCCGTGCTGCACCGCAACCACGGGACCCATGGGAGCCACGGCTTCTACCGGACCCATGGCGGGCGCGGTGCCCTGCGAACGCGTGGCATCCACCGGGCCCCTCGAAGGCACCGCGGGCACTGAGAGCACCGAAAGCCTGAAAGCACCGAAAGAGCAGGTCAGGCGGCCTTCGCCTTGGTGGCGTACATGTCCACGTACTCCTGGCCGGACAGCCGCATGACCTCGCTCATGACCTCGTCCGTCACCGCGCGCAGCACGTACCGGTCGCGGTCCATGCCCTCGTAGCGCGAGAAGTCCAGCGGCGCGCCGAAGCGGACCGCGATGCGGCGGCCGGGCGCGAAGCGGGGGAGGCCGTTGCCGCCCGGCTGGATCGCGTCGGTGCCGATCATCGCGAACGGCACCACGGGCGCGCCGGTCATAAGGGCGAGGCGGGCGATGCCCGTGCGGCCGCGGTAGAGGCGGCCGTCGGGGGAACGGGTGCCCTCCGGGTAGATGCCGAAGATCCCGCCCTCGTCCAGCACCCGTCGCCCCGTCATGAGCGCCGCGACACCGCCACGGCCGCCGTCCCTGTCCACCGGGATCATGCCGACGCCGGTGAAGAACCAGGCCATCAGGCGGCCCTTGAGGCTCTTGCCCGTGACGTACTCGTCCTTGCCGATGAAGAAGACCTGCCGGTCGGTGACCAGGGGCAGCACCATCGAGTCGATGAAGGTCAGGTGGTTTCCGGCCAGGATCACCGGACCGGAACCGGGAATGCGCTCCGCGCCCGTCACCCGCGGGCGCATCAGTCCGCGCAGCAGCGGGCCGAGCAGTGCCTTGATCAGACGGAAACGGGACAAGGTTCCTCCGGTCGGTGACGGTCGGGTGCATACCCCCGCAGGTGAGGACGATACTCGCCGCTACCGGTGAGTCGCACACCGGGTTCATCGCTCCGCTACGCAGAGTTGACAGGGCTGGTATGTGCCACCTCGCCTCGAAGCGCGTGTCGGAGTGCCATCTGGCCCTTGTTTCCCGCTTGTTCGGCCGTTGGTCTCCCCGCCGTGCTGAGCCGCACCTACGATCAGCGCGTCATCCGCCTGGCGCCGGAACCGCCCCGGGCGGACGAATCAGGATGAGACGAGCTGAGGAGAGCCCATGGGACAGGAGCAGCAGCCGGGTCGGAGACTCGTGCTCGGAGCGGCCGTGCTGGGCGCCGCGGGCGCCGCGACGCTGGGCACGTCCCCAGTCGCGAGCGCGGAGGAGAAGGACGGGGGCCGCGGGAGTGGACGGCCCGGCCACGACCTGCCGGTGCCCGCCGTGATCGCGCACCGCGGCGCCAGCGGATACCGCCCCGAGCACACGATCGGTTCGTATCAACTCGCCCTCGACATGGGCGCGGACATCATCGAGCAGGATCTCGTGCCGACCAAGGACGGACACCTCGTCTGCCGGCACGAGAACGACATCACCGCGACGACGGACGTGGCCGGCCATCCCGAGTTCGCCGCCCGCAGGACGACCAAGACGGTCGACGGGAAGAGCCTGACAGGCTGGTTCACGGAGGACTTCACTCTCGCGGAGCTGCGCACCCTGCGCGCGAAGGAGCGCATCCCCCAGACGCGGCAGCACAACACGCTCTACGACGGGCGCTGGGAGGTCCCCCTCTTCGAGGACGTGCTCAAGTGGGCGGCGAAGGAGGGCAAGCGGCGGGGCCGTCCCGTATGGCTGCACATCGAGACCAAGCACCCGACCTACTTCCGCAAGCTCGGCCTCGAACTGGAGCCCCGGCTGGCAAAGCTGCTGCGTGCCTACGGCCGCCACCGCTCGCACTCACCGAACTTCGTGCAGTCCTTCGAGCCCAGCAGCATCCAGCAGCTGAACAAGCTGGTGGACTGCCCGGGCGTCTGTCTGCTGGGCGCGGCGACCTCCCGTCCCTGGGACTTCGTCGAGGCCGGCGACCCGCGCACGGTCGCCGATCTGGTCACACCCGAGGGTCTGAAGTGGATGGCCCGGTTCGCGAAGGGCATCGGGCCGACGCTGGACCTGATCATTCCGCGGAAGCCGGACGGCAGTCTGGGGGAGCCCACCACCCTGGTACGGGACGCGCACGCGGAGGACCTGGTCTTGCACCCGTACACCATGCGCAACGAGAACACCTTCCTGCCGCTCGACTTCCGCCGCGGTGCCGACCGGCCGCCTACGGGGACGCGTTCGGCGCTTTCCGTACCTACTTCGCCACCGGCATCGACGGACTGTTCACCGACAAC
>NZ_JBOHCV010000522.1:0-15900 GCF_050698815.1 Streptomyces sp. | reverse complement strand
AGCTCGGGCGTGAGACGACCATGGCCTTCCCGTCGGGGGTGGAGTACATGTCGTCGACGAACTGGTCGTGCCCCTCGCCCGGTCCGTTGCGGATGGCCAGGAAGTAGATGAGCTTGATCGGATCGGCGTGGATCGCGTCCAGGCGTTCCTGCTTGTCGGGGATCACGTTGATGCGTCCGAGCTTCTCGAATCCGCCGCTGGACTCGATGACGTCGGCGGTGCCGTCCCAGTTGTTGCCGACGAACATCACTTCCCGCAGATCCGCCGCGCCCGGGGCCGAGTCGGTCGTGGCGGCTGCCGAGTCGGGCGTGGGGGCTGCCGCGCCGGTCATGGCGGCCACGGCCACAAGTGCCGTGGCGACGGCGATCGGCAGTCGGCGCCCGCGGCGGCGTGTGCGCGCCGCGTCCGGCGGCTGGAGGGCCTCGGCGTCCGCGTGCTGCTTCCTGGATACGGGCATTGCTCTCCTTCGCGTAGCGACTCTGCCTGCGCTGAGCTGCGAGCTGTTGAGGCGAGCACGGCATGCGAAGCCCTCCGTAGAGCACGGCGGCACTCTACGGAGGGCTGGCGGCCGGACTGCGGATTCCCGTGCAAGGTCCGCGTCGCATGCTCTCTGACCAGGCATTTCAATGCGATACGCCCAGGCCGCCCAATGTGAAAACGCCTCACTTCACATTGGTGCTACTGAAGGTAACCACGGGCCCGCGGTTGTTCAACCCCCCGGAAGGGAGAAGATGACCGGGGGCACGAACGAGGGAGAACAATGCAGGCGCGGCCAAAGCAGTCAACCGGTCGTTACGCAGGCAAGGCAGCCACCGAGCGGCACGCCGAGCGGCGCCAGAAATTTCTTGATGCGGCACTGCAGCTCTTCGGAGCCGGTCCCGGCTACCGGACGACGACCGTCGCCGCCCTCTGCGAGGCGGCGGGGCTGTCGACCCGTCAGTTCTACGAAGAGTTCCGCACACTCGAAGACGTGCTCGCCGCCCTGCACTTGCAGGTCAACCACTGGGCCGAAAGCGCCGTCGTCGAAGCCCTCGCCGGGACCGAGGGCCGGCCTTTCGCTGAACGCTACGACTCCGTTTTCCGTGCGTACGCGGCAAGCCTCGCCTCGGACCCTCGCCGTATACGGATCGCCTTCACCGAGATCGTCGGCGTCAGCCCTCGCATGGACGAGCAACGGCTCGTCCGCCGCGCACGATGGGTCGAGCTGATACGCACCGAGGCAGCGGCAGCGGTCCACAGAGGTGAGGCCGCCGACCGTGACTACCGCATCTCCGCGGCCGCCTTCATCGGCAGCGTCAACGGTCTCCTGCACGACTGGGCCGCGGGCTGGGTGGACGCCTCTCTCAACGAGATCGTGGATGAACTCGTCCGTCTGCTGCTGGCGTTGCTGCGCCCCGCGGACTGAAAACCGGGACCCGGACCCGGACACCCGGACGACAAATGAGCGGCAGCCCGCAAGGGCCCGCGTCGTTCCCCCTCTGTCCGTGCGACGAGTACGAGCAAGTGCGGTGTCAGTGCCGACCGTTACGTTCGCCTCCTCAGCAACGCACAGGCACAGGACGGTGACCCGTATGCGAATGGACAGCCGAGACCTGCCCGAGCCGCGGGCCGACTGGAAAGGCATGAGCTGGCGCGACTGGCAGGATCTCGGTCTGGTCCGGTCCCGGCTGGCCGCCGGCGCCGACCCGAACGGTCCGCTGTACGCCGACGTCCAAGGCATCCCGCTCCATCGGGCGGCCGACTCCGGCTCGCGGGAGGTCGTCGCCGAACTGGCGGCTCTGGTCCGGGATGTGGATGCGGCCGACGAACAGGGCCAGACAGCGCTGTGGTTCGCGGTCGGCGGCCGTCAGGCGGAGAACGCCGTGGCGCTGCTGGAGGCCGGGGCCGACGCCTGGCGTCCCGTCGTCGGCGGCTGGTCACCGGGCCGGCTGGCCCTGCTCTCCCCCTTCGCCGCGCACTTCGAGAACTTGCCGGGCGCCGTGCCGCCCTCGCCCGCGGAGCGTGCCGCGATGCTGGAGGCGGACCGCCTCTGCGCCGAACTGGACGACATCTGGGAAGGGTTGGGCGTGGCCTTCGTCGCCGGTGTCGACGAGGACGAGGTCATCCGCCGCCTCGGTGCCGACCCGGCGGAGTGCCCGGTGACCGACGCCGACGACGCGTGGCCGCCCGGCGAAGAGGAGATGCTGGAGGACATTCAACTCGTGGGCGTCACCGGCGTCGAGGGCGGCTGTGTCGTCTCCCAGCCCTGGGGCTACCTCCCGGAGGATCCCCGTGTGCTCGCCCGGCTGTCGGCCGGAACGGTCGCCTACGGGATCTACCTCAATGCCAAGAGCGGCGACCAGGCGATGACCGGCCGCGACGGAGTGTGTGACCGCGACGCCGGTGCCGGTTTGGGTGTGCATGCGGACCATGTGGAGTCCGACGGCGGGAACGTACTGCTGCGGTTTCTCTACGACGCCGGCATCGGCGGAAGTGTCGGCTACGGCTGCGCGTACACCGGCCTGAACATCCCGGACGCCCGTCCGATAACCGGCCCGTTCCGCCGCTGGGTCCGCGTACCGCACATGGAATGAGTGACAGCCGGGAACGGTCTCAAGTCCCGGCGGTCCCGGCTTCTACACCCCCCTGTCCCCCGCTGCCAGGGCCGGGATGACTCCGCCCGCCGTGACGATCTCGCGCTGCCGGGCGGAGAGGCGGTGCCGCACGGCGTACTCCTCGTCCCTGGTGACGTTGCGCAGCCGCAGCGTCCCTCCCTCGTCCTCGGCGAGGGCATCGTGCAGGCCTTCGAGGCGCAGGACGTCGTCCGTCCCGATGCGCTCCCAGTCCCCGCCGTCCTCGAACTCCAGTGGCAGCACACCGAAGTTGACCAGGTTCTGCCAGTGGATACGGGCGAAGGACTTGGCGACGACGGAACGCAGCCCGAGGTGGCGCGGGGTGATCGCGGCGTGCTCACGCGAGGAGCCCTGCCCGTAGTTGTCCCCGCCGACGACGAAGTGACCGTTGTTCGTGTCGTCCGCCGCCGCCTCCCTCGCGCGCCGGGGATAGCCGGCGTCGATGCGGATGAAGGTGAAGTCGGCGAGCTTGGGGATGTTCGACCGGTAGGGAAGCGCCCGCGCGCCCGCCTGCGAGATCTCGTCCGTGGAGACGTCGTCGCCCGCCTTCAGCAGGACCGGCCCCTCCAACGTGTCGGGCAGCGCGTCGAGTTCGGGCAGCGCGGAGACGTTGGGGCCGCGCACCAGTTCCACGGACCGCGCCTCCTCGACGGGCAGGGGCGGCTCCAGCATTCCGGTGTTCACGCTGGCACGCTCCGGCAGTGAGAGCTGCGGTGGTCCGACGGCGGCTTCGGCCGCCCAGTCCCTGGGGTCGGTGATGACGCCGGTCAGCGCGGAGGCCGTGGCGGTCTCGGGGGAGCAGAGCCACACGGCGTCGTCCTCCGTGCCGGAGCGGCCGGGGAAGTTCCGCGGGAAGGTGCGCAGCGAGTTACGCCCTGCCGCGGGGGCCTGTCCCATGCCGATGCAGCCCAGGCAGCCGCTCTGGTGCAGCCGGGCGCCGGCGGCGATGAGGTCGAAGGTGCCGCCCGTACGGGTGAGGTCCTGGAGGATCTCCCGTGACGTCGGGTTGACGTCCAGGCTGACACCGTCGGCTGTGCGGCGTCCGGAGACCATCGCGGCGACGACGGCGAAGTCGCGCAGCCCGGGGTTGGCGGAGGAGCCGATCACCGCCTGATCGACCGGCTCGCCCGCCACCTCGCGTACGGGCACGACGTTGCCCGGTGAGGACGGGCGGGCGATCAGCGGCTCGACGGCCGAGAGGTCGATCTCCTCGTCGAGGTCGTAGACGGCGTCGGGCTCCGCCGCGAGCGGGGTGAAGTCACCCTCGCGGCCCTCGCTGCGCAGGAAGCCCCGTACGGCCTCATCAGCGGGGAAAACGCTCGCTGTGGCACCCAGCTCCGCCCCCATGTTGGCGATGACGTGCCGGTCCATCGCGGTGAGGGAGCCCAGCCCCGGCCCGTGGTACTCCAGGACGCGGTTGAAGGCTCCCTTGACTCCGTGCCGGCGCAGCAGCTCCAGGATGACGTCCTTCGCGCTCACCCACGGAGCCAGGCTCCCGGTCAGCCGCACCCCCCAGATCTGCGGCATTCGCACGTACAGCGGCTGCCCGGCCATGGCAAGCGCCACTTCGAGGCCGCCGACCCCGATGGCGAGCATCCCGAGCGAACCCGCGGCGCAGGTGTGTGAGTCGGAGCCGGCGAGGGTCCTGCCCGGGATGCCGAAGCGCTGCATGTGGGTGGGGTGCGAGACGCCGTTGCCCGGCTTGGAGTACCACAGGCCCCAGCGCCGGGCCGCGGAGCGCAGGAAGAGGTGGTCTTCGGCATTGCGCTCGTCGGCCTGGAGGATGTTGTGGTCTACGTACTGGACGCTGACCTCGGTACGGACCCGGTCGAGGCCCAGCGACTCCAGCTCCTGCATCACCAGCGTTCCGGTGGCGTCCTGGGTCAGGGTCTGGTCGATGCGCAGACCGATCTCCGCACCGGCTTCCGCCCTGCCCGCCACCAAATGATCACCGATGAGACGCTGCGTGACCGTTCCCCGCGCCCCTCGGCCTGTGAGGGTTCCCGCGTTCGTACTGGCCAAGACCAGCCACCTCCTGCTGTGGGCGTAGTCGACGGGACTCACCGGGCGTCGGTCCCGGGCTGCCGGCGCCGGGTACCCGGGTGCGCGAGAGGTACGTCCACGGACTTCGGCCCGAACCGGCTGCGGACCTGCCACATTGCGGCGATCGCATTCGGCGAGGCATCCCAGCGTCCGCTCTGCGAGCGTCAAGCCTTACCAGGCTCGTCCTTCCGGGAGGCGGGCCATGCCGGGAGCGGACAGGTGCAATACCTCGTAGCGCTCGGCGGCTGCCTCGTCCGGTGCCACAGCGTCCTCCCACAGGACGAACCGCATCAGCTGCCAGGACTGGGGGTCAAAGGCCAGGGCGACGGTGTGTACGTTTTCGCGGCGGGCGATCCCGCGAAGCTCCTCGACCTCCCGTTCGATCAGCGTGGCCAGGCCGAGGCCGGTGGCGTCGGGATCGGAGTCGGCAGGGATCGGGGTAAGGCGACGCGAGGCTGCCCGGGGGAATGCGGTGCGGGCGGGACCGGCATGGCAGGCGATGCCGGCCCAGTGGCGTGCGGCAGGGCGCCCGAAGTCGCGGACGATGTTCTGGAATCCACCCCTGCCGACGAGGAAGTGGGCCATCGCACCGGTGTCGTTCCACAGGTAGAAGGGCGCGTACTGGTTGACCGGCGAGCCGTCGATGCCACGCTCGCGGATGACGTACGCCTTCAGGCCCAGTCCGGCGCGGTCGTCGAGCACGTGACCGCCGGCGGCCACCCGCTTGCGGATGATCTCCATGTCGTAGTCGGCGGGCAGGGTGATCTCGTACTGCTTGGCGTGCATGAAAGGTGCTTGCCTTTCCTGATGGTCAGACGGTCGGCGGATCGGCGAGGTATTCGGTGTCGGTCACGATTGCGCCCCGTTCGGCTTCGTGCCGTGGGTGGCGGTGCCACACGGTCCGGGCGCCGGGGGCGAAGTGGACGCTGTCGACCCGCACGCGCGAAGGACGTTCCGGTGCGGCGATCTCCTCGTCCCAGGCGGCTCCGACGACCAACTGAGGCGGTGCGGCGGCACTGACCGTTGGCAGGCGAGAACATGCATAACGGCGTAACTCCCCCTATCTCTCGGCGATCGAGGTATGCGCGGACAGCAGCCCCAGCACCCCGGTGATCGCTTGGTCGAACGGGACCACGGAGTCGGCGGCGCGGGCCAGCACATAGCCGCCCTGCAGAACTGCGACGATCGTCGCTGCGGTGGCCTGCGGTTCCAGCGCGGCGTCCAGCTCGCCGCCGCCACGTCCCTCGGCCACGACTTCGGCGAGACGTCTGCGCAGCCAGTCAAGGGTCTCCTCAACGGGTGCCCGCAGGGCCGGGTCAGCCATGAGGTCCGGATCCTGGGTGAGACCTCCGATCGGGCATCCCTTGAGGACCTCCCGCTCGCGGAGCAGATATGCGGTGATCCGTTCCGCGGCGGTACCGGGAGCGGAGAACTGCGCTTCGGCCTTGGCGCGCATTTCCTCAGCGGTACGGCTGATCGCGGCGAGTGCCAGATCAGGCTTGCCTGCGAAGTGGTGGTACATGCTGCCTTGTCCGGCTCCGGCCCGCTGCTGGATGTGCTTGGGGCTGGTAGCGGCGTAGCCGCGCTCCCACAGCAGTTCCCGGGTGCTTTCGATGAGACGTTCTGCAGTGCTCATGCAACAACTGTACATACTAGTAGGTACAGTTGGAGCGCGGCGCTTGTCCAGCGTCTGTCGGGCGCTCGCCGAGCACGAGAAGCGTCAGGTATACCCGAGGCCGTCGAACAGGCCCGTGCCGACTTCGCCGCCCACGCAAGGTGACCGCCTATCGCCGCCCCGGCGACGATGAGTTCGCGGGCCGAAGCCGCCAAGGCGCGAGCGACAAGGCCCCAACCGATCATGGCCGGGCCTCTGACATCGAGATCTTGCACCCGCCCCTTCGCTCGCTCACGGCTTGCAACTGGTGCCGTAGAACAGCGAGCCGAGGATCGCGGCGCAGGCGACCCAGTGCGCGACGACCGCTGCACGCTGGCTCATCGCGCCGCCTCGCGGGCATCGAATTCGGCAACGGCCTCAGCCATGGCGGGGCACCGCTGCACCTGACCCGGGAACGGGCGTGGTCGATGCAGGCGTAGAGAATCGCTCCGGGACCCGAGCCGGCCTCGATCGCGCCGACCATGATCGCACCGCCGGTGGTCGAGCCGCAGTCAAATGCACTTCTTCGTCATGAGGGCGCCGCCGCTCCTCGTGGGCCGAGCTCGTCGGCGATGACCGCCGACAGGGCTGTGTACAGCGCGGCAGAGCTGGTGAGCGGCGACCGCTCGGTGACGGGCTTTGCCCAGTGCATACCGGGCGAGCACACCCGGTCGCGCGGCGGTACGGCCACCCAGCTGGCCGTACCCAATACCCGCACGTACGCGATGCCCGGGAAGACCCAACTCGCGGCCGTACCTGGCCTGATCAGCCAGTACATGCGCTGTGCGTGAGGATCGCGAATGACCGCACCGCACTCGTCGCCAAGCCCTTCCATCACACGATCTCCGAAGTAGGCGGGCGCTCTTACGGCATCCCATTGGGTGCCCGCCTGGGTGAGCTCGGAATCCAGCCCGGAAGGCGGTGCCCACTGCTGCGCGGTCATCATTCTGTGTCCTCTTCCGACTACGGATAGTGCACAGACCAAACCGCGCGGCATGCTGATGGAGCCGGCTGTGACCCGCCCACTGCATGTCGATATGCGCCGAGCGCATACGCATGACAGGGCAGAGAAGGGTTACCTGTACCAACGGTCAGGGGGGCAATGGTGAACTGGTCAACGCAAGCCATCCGAGAGGCTTCACGAACCGGCCACTACGGACGCGTGGTCAAGCTGGCCCGCGAAGCGGCCGGCGTCTCGCAGAAGCAGCTCGGGGAAGCCTGCGGCATCAGTCAGTCCGCGGTCTCACGGCTGGAGAGCCATGGCACCGCCTCGTACGACATGAGCCAACTGGCGAGAGCCGCCAGCCACTTACGGATTCCCCTGCGGCTGGTCGGCCTCGCCGAACGCCCTGCGGCTGCCGCAGCAAACGTGGACGGACCTGAAGTGGAACGGCGCAACTTCCTTGCTCGTGCTGCGGCAGTCGCCACGACACCGGCACTCACGGCACTCGATAGCGCCCATGGGTGGGCCGCCGAGAACTGCCGGCCTGCCACGCTTCGACTTGCAACCAGCGCCTTCCGGCGCATGGACGGGTCAACACCGTCCCGTCACCTTGCCGAACCCGTACTTGCTCACCTGCGCCTCGCGCAGACAGTCGCCAGCGAGGCCGAAGACGCTGCAGATAGAGCCCGGTTGACGGCGGTCGGCAGCGAGGCCGCGAGCCTGGCGGGCTGGCTTTCCTGGGACATGGGCGACTACGGCTCCGCCCGTACCTGGTACGGCACTGCCATCAAGGCGGCGCGCAGTTCCGGCGATCGCCTCCTGACCGCTTACCAGTTGGGCAGCCTCGCCCAATTCGAGGCGCACGCGGGGAACGCCGCACGGGGACTGTCCCTCACGCGCTCAGCCCGCCGTCAACTGGGCCCGGAGCGCCCGGCCATCGCAGACGCATGGCTGTCCACAGTCGAAGCGCTCGCGCATGCGGGATCCGGAGACCGTACCTCCTGCGATCAAGCTCTCGAGGACGCCTCGGCCGACGCCACCCGCATCCCAGTCGAAGCACCACCGCCATGGCCCTGGGTCTTCACTTTCAACAACAGCAAGGTCGCCGCCTGCCGTCTTGCCTGCGGCGCTCGTCTCCGTATTCCGCAGTGGGTGTTCGGCGCACAGGATGACGCTGCTCCAGTGCTTGCTTCGGGCCACGACAAGCAGCACGCCCTGTACGTGCTCGACGTGGCATCCGCTCACCTTGCGGCCGGACGACTTGACGGCGCCTTCGCGTTGGCCACACGCACGTTGGAGACGGGGGTGCGCTACCGCTCGGGCCGCATCGTGGAAAGAACCCGCGCTCTGCGACGCTCCTACGCCACAACCTCTCTGCCGAAGGTCGTGCGCGACTTCGACGACCGGCTCTACGGCATCTATCTATGACTCACGGAGGACACGGCATGCGACTGGGCATCACAGGACACCGCGGACTCCCGGAGGAGACCAAGAGGTTGGTCCGGGCAGCTCTCAAGGAACAGGTCCAGCAGCACAGTCCGGATGATTTGGTGGGCCTCTCGTGCATCGCCGACGGACCCGACGCCTGGTTCGCCGAAACGGTACTCGATCACGGCGGACAGATTGAGGTCGTCATCCCAGCGGCCGGCTACCGGGAAGGGCTCCCTGTCTGGCACCACCCGACGTACGACCAACTGATGCGACAGGCCCACGATGTGCACTCGACCGGCATCTCCGATTCGGACTCGCAGGCACACATGGCAGGCAGCGAAGTCCTCGTCGACCTGGCCGACCATCTCCTCGCCGTCTGGGACGGCGAGCCCGCCCGCGGGTACGGAGGAACAGCCGACGTGGTGACCTACGCAAAACGCAACGGTGTCCCCGTGGACATCGTCTGGCCGAAGGGCGCGACGCGAGACGGCTGACGCCGTTCTGGCTACACGAAGACTCCCGGGTGCGGGGAAACGTGTCCCGCGAGGAGCCCATCGCAGGTCCTATGAGGGTGCCTTCCGCCCGTAGGGCGGATCGCGCCGGCCGGGGCCGAGTCTGCGTGCCGCTGCGGCCAGGCCCAGGACGGCGAGGGTGAGCCCGAATGCGCAGAGCAGCCCTCGCAGTGGGTCGTCGGCGAAGGCGGCGCCGCCGAGGGCTCCGACCAGCGTGGTGACGGTGGCCCAGAGTGCGCACCCCACCGCGTCGAGGGCGGCGAACCGGCGCAGCGGGAGGCCCAGGCTGCCGCTGGCAAGGCAGCCGGCGACCCGGCCACCGGGCAGGTAGCGGGCCGCGATCAGCAGCGTGGGGGCATGCCGGTGGACCGCGGCGCGTGCCCTCTCGTAACGCCGCCGTCCCTTCTCCCCGGGCAGCAGCCTGGCCACCGCCCGGGGTCCGGCGCGGCGGCCGAGCGTGTGGCCCAGCAGGTCCCCGGCGAAGGCGCCCGCCGCCGCGACCAGCGCAAGCACCGTGAGCCGTCCCGGTACGGGCCCGATGAGGACGGCCACCGTCAGCACCGTGGTCTCGCTCGGCATGAAGGGCAGCACGGCGTCGAGCCCGGCCACCGCGAAGAGCAGCAGCCAGAACCAGGGGGTGTCCGCGCTGCCCTGGACGAGGTCCGCGAGGTAGTCGACGTACTCACGCATGGACGCCGTCGCGTACGGGCGCCGTGCGTGCCGGAACGGCCCGGACTCCCGGGCGCAGCCGGGCGGCTGGGCGCCCGACGGCGTCGGACACCGCGGCGTGCGCTGCCGTGGCGAGGGAGCGCCGGTCGTGGGCGTAGGGCCACAGGGGCGGGCATGCCCGTACGCGCGTGGCGAGCCCCTCGGTGGAGGCCACCCGGCGCATGGAGGCCGTGAGGGTGTCGCCGCCGACGTAGGCCGGCACGGTGCTGGGCGCGCCGTCCTGGGTGAAGTCGATGGCGACAGGCCGCACCGGTGCCTCCGCGTCGAGTGCCGCCTGGAACGTGGCCCGCCGGAACGGGCCGCCCGGCGCAGTGCACCAGGTGGTGCCCTGCGGGAACACCATCACGGAGCCGCCGTCGCGCAGGTACGCCGCCAAATCCCGTATGACGGCGGGCAGTTCGCGTACGGCTTCGCGGTTGATGAACCGGTTGCCCGTCCTGCGGGTCAGCGGACCCACGACCGGCCACTCGGCGACCTCCCGCTTGGCGATGAGTGGCACGGGCTCGACGGCCAGCACCGCGATGACGTCGAGCCACGAGACGTGGTTCGCGACGATCAACGTCCCGGTGGTCGTGCCCGGCACCCGCAGCGGGCCCGTGGCGTCCAGGCTGATGCCGAGCGCGTCGAGTACGTCACGGGCGTACCGCTGAAGCCTCTGCGGGTCGGCGATCCGCGTCCCGGCCGCCAGCGCGCTGCCGACGGTGGTGGCGAGCGACGCGTACCGCCGGAGCACCGCCGTCGCGGGCACACGGCCCGCTGACGCCTGCGTACGGGCGCTTGCCGCGCCGCTCAGCGCGCCGCTCACCGCCTCGCTCACCGCACCTCCCGCGCCGTCGCCCGTCCGGGGCGGCGCGACGCAGCGCTGCGTGCAAGGGGAGGCGACAGCCCAGGCGTTCATCGGGTCTCGCCCAGGAAGTAGCGCCGGTAGCGGTCGTTCATACGCTCCATGTCGAGCAGCACGAAGAAGTCGGCGTCGCCGAAGTCCGTGTCGTGTGCGGGCGCGCCGCACATCCACGCGCCGACCCGCAGGTAGCCGCGCAGCAGCGGGGGCAGCGCGGCATAGCTCTGCCTGGCCGTCAGTTGCTGCCGTGGCAGCCACGGGTCGTGCGGGTGTACCCGCAGCTCGGGCGGGGCGGCGTGCTTGGTGGTGCCCAGCAGCCACGCGTCGGCCGCGGACTGTCCGCCGTCGGTCAGCGGCACGGAGGCGCAGCCGGCCAGGTAGCGGTGCCCGGACAGCAGCAGGTAGCGGGCGAGCCCGCCCCACATCGCGTTGATCACCGCACCCGAGCGGTGATCGGGGTGTACGCACGCGCGCCCTGCCTCGACCATGGCCGACCGGACCTGTACGGGCAGGCCGCGCAGGTCGAACTCGCCCTCCGAATAGAGCCGTTCGCTCCGGCCGGGGGGCATGAGCCGGTATGTGCCGACGATCTCGCCGGTCGCCTGTGCGGTGACGACGAGGTGGTCCGCGATGTCGTCGAATCCGTCCACGTCGTGCCCGGGCAGCGGTGAACGCAGCCGCGCCCCCCTCTCCTCGGCGAAGACCTGGTGGCGGAGCCGCTGGGCGGCCCGTATCTCCTCTTTCGAGCCTGCGATGGAAGTGGCGTACGAGCCTGCGGCAGCCGATACGGTGGAAGCAGTGGGCATGGGTGATCTCCCTCTGTGGGAATGCGGCACCCGCGCGGACCCGTAGCCAGCGATACTCCGCGAGGGTTTACCCGTATGTAAGTGGTCGCTTGTGTTCCGCACGGGGCCGTCGAGTTACCGCTCGGCGGCCCCTCTGCGTCGGGTGGGTGCCGAAGGCGGTACGTTCCTGCTCACGCGCTCGCCGTGGCGCCCGGCGCGTCAGACTCCCCGCTGACCGTGGTCGGTGAGCCAGGCCGGATACTGCGGGTTGTTGCCGATCGCTTCCGCGTACGCCGCTTCCGCGCGTTCGACGAGTGCCAGACCGACCGCTGCCCCGACAACGGGGCGGGCCATCAGCCCCGGCGCGGTGGTCGTCATCGCCGACAACTACACGCTGCTGCACGGCCGCGAGGCGTTCACCAGCCGCGCGCCGCGCCACCTGCGCCGGGTGCACGTACTCGGTGAGCCCGCGCTCGAGAATCCGGCGCTGCGCCCTGCTGGAGATCACTCGAACGGCTGAGCCCCGGCCACTCCGTCAGGAGTCCGCCCGAACGGCCGCCACAAGTTGGTGGCGCCGTCCTCCACACGGACGGTGGCAACAGGGGGCACCCGGTTGCTCGACACGGCGAGGTCTCACCATGCAGGAAGCCCTGGCTCCGCGGACGGCCCGAATATCCCCCCTCGGCTCAGTGGTGCCGGGCGGGCGCCCACTTCCCTGGCTGGCCAGCATCGCCGCGGCGTTCGTCCTCGTCCAGCTGGTCCTGGTGGTACCCGGCTCCGGCATGGGCTGGGACGAGGCCGTCTACACCAGCCAGGTCAGCCGGGAGCTGCCGTCCGCGTTCTTCAGTGCGCCCCGCGCACGCGGGATCTCCTATCTGGCCGCGCCGGTGGCGGCGTTCACCTCCTCCATCACCGCTCTGCGGGTCTATCTGGCACTGCTCTCCGGTGCCGGGCTCTTCGCCTCACTGTGGGTGTGGCGGGGCCTGCTGCCGACCCGGGTCCTGGCCACAGCGGGCGGCTTGTTCGCCGGTCTGTGGATCACGTTGTTCTACGGCCCCGCGGTGATGCCCAACCTCTGGAGCGCCTACGGGTCCCTCGCAGCCGTCGGCTGCTTCGTCCGGGCCGCCCGGGACCGTACGGACCGCAGAGCACTGGCAGTCCTGCCGGTCCCGCTCGTGGTCGTGGCGCTCATGCGTCCTCCCGACGCGATGTGGCTCGTGCTCGCGCTGGCCGCCATGAGCCTGGCCGTACGCCGGTGGCGGCGCCCCGGACTGCTGCTGCTCCTCGCCGGCGCCCTCGCGCTGGGGTCCGCGGAGTGGGTCATCGAGGCCTACGTGCGCTACGGCGGCCTCTTCGCGCGCCTGCACCGGGCCGGCGAGATACAGGGCGGAATGGGATGGCACATGGCCGTGGACGACCAGATCCGCAGCCTGGCCGGGCGCACGCTGTGCCGTCCCTGCGACGTTCCCTGGCGGCACCCCGTCACCGCGCTGTGGTGGTTCGCCCTGCCGCCGGCGGCCGTGGCCGGCGTGCTGGTCGCCCCCCGGATCCGCCGCGGCGCCACCGCCCTCGTACCGGCCCTCACCGCGGCCGTCGTCGCCGTGCCCTATCTGTTCCTGATCGGCTACGCCGCACCGCGCTTCCTGCTGCCGAGCTACGCCCTGCTCGCCCTCCCCGTCGCCGAGTGCCTGTGGTGGATCGCCACCGGCAGGACGGGCCGGTTCCGTACGGCCGGTACGGCACTCGTCGGCCTCGCGCTCACCGGCCACCTCGCCGTTCAGTTCGCCATCGTGGCCCACAACGCGGCCGGCAGCCGGGAGTCGCGGAAGGACTTCACGAACACGGCCGCTCACCTGCACCGCCTGGGTGTCCGTCCTCCGTGCGTGCTGACCGGGGATCACGCCGTGCAGCTCGCCTACTACACCGGCTGCGCGTCCCGGCAGACCGGCGGCCCCGACGCCTCCGTCACCCCGGCCGGAGTGCGGGCCGCGGCCCGCCGGCAGCCGGTGGCCGTCATCGTGCCGCCAGGCCACACGAAACCCGCCTTCGCCCGCGGCTGGCGACCGGCACCGCTCCCCGACGCCGCCCGCTTCCGCGGCTACCACGTCTACCTGCCCGCGACGGTGAGGCCGCTGCGAAGCGGCGGGGGCGAAGCCCGGCCGTGACGCCGTTGACCGGTCCGTTCGGGGAGGGTCAGCGTGCCATGTCACCTTCGGGGACGGTGACTTCCGGATCATCCGGCTCCAGATCATCCGGGCGCACATCGCCGGGCCCGGGCTCGAGCCCGGGATCGCCGGTGAGGGTGTCCAGGATCTGCCGGCCGTATTTCGCCAGCTTGTTCTCGCCGACGCCGTTCACCGTGCCGAGTTCGGTCAGGGTCGAGGGTGAGGTGGTCGCGATCTCGCGCAGGGTCGCGTCGTGGAAGATCACGTACGCGGGCACGCCCTGCTCCTTGGCGGTGGCCGCGCGCCAGGCGCGCAGCTGCTCGAACACCGGAAGGGCCTCTTCGGGGAGGTCTACGGGCGCGGCCCGGCGGGACTTGGCGGTGGCGGTCTTCGCCGCCCGCGCGGCCCGCTCGGGCTCCCTGCGCAGCCGGACCTCGCGCCGGCCGCCCAGCACCTCACCACTCGCGTCGGTGAGCACCAGCGTGCCGTACTCGCCCTCGACGGAGAGCAGGCCCTGGGCCAGCAGTTGACGCACCACACCGCGCCACTCCGTGGCGGACAGCTCGGTGCCGACGCCGAACACCGTCAGGGCGTCGTGGTCGTGCTGGATGACCTTGGCCGTCTTCTTGCCGAGCAGGATGTCGATGATCTGGCCCGCGCCGAACTTCTGCCGCCGCTCGCGTACGAGCCGCAGCACGGTCGAGAGGACCTTCTGCGCCGGAATCACACCGTCCCACGACTCCGCCGGTGACAGGCACGTATCGCAGTTGCCGCAGGCGGTGCTGTGCTGGCCGAAGTAGGCGAGCAGTCCCACGCGGCGGCACTCGACCGTCTCGCACAGAGCCAGCATCGCGTCGAGATGGGCGCCGAGGCGGCGGCGGTGGGTCTCGTCGCCTTCGGAGGTCCCGATCATCTTGCGCTGCTGCACGACGTCCTGGAGACCGTAGGCGAGCCAGGCGGTGGAGGGGAGGCCGTCACGGCCGGCGCGGCCGGTCTCCTGGTAGTAGCCCTCCACGGACTTGGGCAGGTCGAGGTGGGCGACGAAGCGCACGTCCGGCTTGTCGATGCCCATGCCGAAGGCGATCGTGGCGACCACGACGAGGCCGTCCTCACGCAGGAAGCGCGCCTGGTTCG
This sequence comes from Streptomyces sp., assembly GCF_050698815.1. GTDB lineage: Bacteria > Actinomycetota > Actinomycetes > Streptomycetales > Streptomycetaceae > Streptomyces. Next base: position 1,051 of record NZ_JBOHCV010000522.1, on the reverse strand, counting down.
CCGCCCGGGTCCGCGCGTCGAGGCCCGCGTGGTAGGGCAGTGCCTCGATCCCGTTCCGCACCAGGAATTCGGCGGTCTTCTCCACGGAGGCCCGGGACAGGCAGTAGACGATGCCCGCGTCGCCGGGGTGCTCGGTGCGCAGCAGGTCCAGCAGCTGCCGCTTCGGCTCGTCCTTCGGCGCGATGCGGTACTGGATGTTCGGGCGGTCGAAGCTCGCCACGAAGTGGCGGGCGTCCTTCAGGTTCAGCCGTACCGCGATCTCATCGTGGGTGGCTTCGGTGGCGGTCGCGGTCAGGGCGAGGCGGGGAACGTCGGGCCAGCGCTCGTGCAGAGCGGACAGCGCGAGATAGTCGGGCCGGAAGTCGTGCCCCCACTGGGCTACGCAGTGCGCCTCGTCGATGGCGAACAGCGAGACAGTGCCGCGGTCGAGCAGCCGCAGCGTGGACTCGGTCCGCAGCCGCTCCGGCGCCAGATAGAGCAGGTCCAGCTCACCGGCGAGGAACTCCGCTTCGACCAGCCGGCGCTCCTCGAGGTCCTGCGTGGAGTTGAGGAACCCGGCCCGTACGCCGAGGGCTCTCAGGGCGTCGACCTGGTCCTGCATGAGCGCGATGAGCGGTGATACGACGACGCCGACGCCCTTCCGCACCAGTGCGGGGATCTGGTAGCACAGCGACTTGCCACCACCGGTCGGCATCAGCACGAGTGCGTCGCCGCCGGTGACCATGTGGTCGATGATCTCCCGCTGGCTTCCCCTGAACGCGTCGTAGCCGAAGACGCGGTGCAGGACCTGCAGCGCCTCGCTCATCCCGGAATCACCGTCGAGGGAAGTCATCCGGGCATTCTAGGAGGACCCTTCCACGGGCTGCGGGCCCGCTTCCCGGCGCCCGATTCGCCGAGGGCAGAACGCTGCCGCCCTCCTGCCGGGCGCGGCACTCCTATCCTGAGCAGATGACCAGCGACGCGCCGAACCGAGCCCGTGTCATCGCACTGCGCCCCGCCGCGACGGCTGCCCGGCCGACCCCGGCGCCGGCCCCGGCGCCCGCGCCCGCGC
>NZ_JBOHCV010000521.1:0-14138 GCF_050698815.1 Streptomyces sp. | reverse complement strand
GCTCCGTCAGCTCTTCCTGGCTGACGTTGAGCTTCTCGGTGCTGACCAGCTCGTCGAGGACGAACTGGGTGCGGATGCCCTTCTCCGCCTGCTCCTTGAGCTCGGCGTCGAAGTCCTCCTCGGACTTGTCCTGCATCTGCAGGTACGTCGCCAGGTCGAGGCCCATCTGACCGAGCTGGTGGTTGACCAGGTTCTGCTTGCGGGTGGTGATCTCGTCCTCGAGCAGCTTGTCCGGTACGGGGACCTCGACCAGGGCGAGGAGGGCCTCGAGCACCTTCTCCTGTGCCTCGGTGGCCTGCTCGTGCTTCTTCTGGTGGCCGAGCCGCTCGCGGCTGTCCTCGCGCAGCTCCGCGAGGGTGTCGAACTCGCTGGCCAGCTGGGCGAAGTCGTCGTCCAGGGCGGGAAGTTCGCGCGCCGAGACGGTCTCCACGTCGACCTTGACCTCGGCCTCCTGGCCGGCGGCGGAACCGCCCTTGAGCTCGGAGGTGAAGGTCGCGGTGCCGCCGGCCGCCAGGCCGGTGACCGCGTCGTCGATGCCTTCGAGCAGCTCGCCGGAGCCGATGGTGTAGTCGACGCCCTTGGCGACACCGTCCTCCAGGACCTCGCCGCCGACCTTGGCCTCCAGGTCGACTTTGACGACGTCACCGGCTGCGGCGGCGCGCTCGACGACGGTGGTGGAGGCGAAGCGCTCACGGAGCTGCTCGACGGCCTCGTCCACGTCCTCGTCGGAGACCACCGCGGCCTCGACCTCGACCTCGATGCCGGAGTAGTCCGGGATCTCGAGCTCGGGACGGATGTCGACCTCGGCGGTGAAGGCGAGCAGCTCGTTGTCCTTGAGGTCGGTGATGTCGACCTCGGGCTGCCCGAGCGGGTTCAGCTCGCCCTCCTCGACAGCGGACTGGTACAGCTTCGGCAGCGCGTCGTTGACGGCCTCCTCCAGCACCGCTCCGCGCCCGAACCGCTGGTCGATCACCCGGGCAGGGATCTTGCCCTTGCGGAAGCCGGGCACCGTGACCTGCTGGTTGATCTTCTTGTACGCCGCGTCGAGGCTGTCCTTGAGCTCCTCGAAGGGCACCTCGACTGTGAGCCGAACCCGGGTGGGGTTCAGGGTCTCCACGGCGCTCTTCACGGTCGGTCTCCTTGGGGCTGACTGCTGGGGGTCTCACGCTCTGCCGGAGCGCCCCGTGGGGGACACGGCCACCTTCGAGGGCCGGGCCGGACACGACACGGGCACGCGCGACTTTTCATAGTACGTGGTCGGGGTGGCCGGATTCGAACCGACGACCTTCCGCTCCCAAAGCGGACGCGCTACCAAGCTGCGCCACACCCCGTTCGGTGCGACACGTAGAGTACATGGACTACGATGCTCTTCGTGCCGCTCAGGCGGCGCATGCGGGCGTAGCTCAATGGTAGAGCCCTGGTCTTCCAAACCAGCTACGCGGGTTCGATTCCCGTCGCCCGCTCCGCACCGCCACGGCCCGGCTCCCCCGTGGGGGAGCCGGGCCGTTCGCGCGTCGGAAGCCTGCCGCGTCAGAAGTTGATCTGGTTGACCATGTCGGCGATCGAGTTCATGAACCGGTTGATGGACGGTGCCATGCCGGTCGAGGCGAGGAAGAAGCCGAAGAGCACCGCCACGAGGGCGGGTCCCGCCTTGATCGATCCACCCCGGATCATCACCACCAGGATGACTGCCAACAGCACCACCACAGACAGTGAAATGGCCACAACTGATCACACCTTCGCGGTCGGAACGCCTCACCCGGCCCGGGGGCCGGTCGCCACGTCCGCCCCCTGCGCGGACCATCGTGCCATCAAGTCTCGTGCCCGCGGAGCAGAGTGACGAATCATCGGCCATGGCTCTTGTCCGGTCGTAGCGGTTCTCCCCCGCACACACACCGCCGACACGCCGCCCGCCCGCATTCCGGAACCGGCACTCGGGGCGATGACGGCGTGGACTCGGTCACAATCGATACGCCGAACGGACGGATTCAGCCGCCGATGAAGCGCGAACAAGCCCCGAACGAGTCGCGGAGGGGCCGTCACGCCAGACCGACATGTCGGACATTACGCATCAATGTACCCCTGCTTCAGGGGTGTTGGCGGGGAAAATCGCTGCTGGGAAGGGTGTGCCGAAACCAGGTCCGGGAACCCGTTGTGAATGCGCGACAAGAATTTACGCCCCCCAGGTTTGAGCACTAAGGTGGCGCAGATGTTGCACGCTGGTTATGAGCGGGCACCGCTCCCCCCGGTCCGCCAGGAATCCCCCTCCGCGACGCATGAGGCGCCCACGGAGCCGCCGGCCAAGGTCAAGAAGCAACCGGCCGAACAGCGGGATCCGTTCCTGGACAACGCGAAGTACCTCACGATCGTGCTCGTCGCGATCGGTCACGTGTGGGATCCGCTGCGCGACGACAGTCGCATGGCCGGCGCCCTGTACTTCGTGCTCTACGCCTTCCACATGCCGGCGTTCATCATCGTGTCCGGCTACCTCTCACGCAGCTTCACGGGCACGCCTCGGCAGATCAAGCGGCTGGTCACCGGCGTACTGGTTCCCTATGTCGCCTTTCAGACCATTTACACCCTCTTCATGCGGTGGGCAAGCGACAACCCCGACCGCGAATTCCACTACCAGGAGCCCGGGTTCGCCCTCTGGTTCCTGGTCGCCCTCTTCCTGTGGCGGCTGACGACCCCGCTGTGGAAGACCCTGCGCTGGCCGGTGCCGATCGCGCTGGCCATCGCCGTCGCCGCCGGCGTCACGCCGTCGATCAGCAGCGACCTCAACCTGGAGCGGGTGCTGGCGTTCCTGCCGTTCTTCGTCCTCGGCCTCCAACTGCGGTCCGAACACTTCCAGATCATTCAGCGGCGCCGGTTCCGGCTGCTCGCCGTGCCGTGCTTCGCGGGCGCCCTGCTGGTCGCCTACTGGGCGGTGCCGAGGATGTCGAAGGGGTGGTTCCTGCACGACAAGGCCGCGCAGGACCTGGGCGCCCCGGCCTGGGTGGGCGGCGTCATGACGCTGGCCGTCTTCGGCTGCGGCCTGGTGCTGACGGCGGCCTTCCTCGCCCTGGTTCCGCGTCGCGCCATGTGGTTCACCACGCTGGGCGCCGGGACGCTCTACGCCTACCTGCTCCACATCTACCCGATCAAGATCTCCCGCGAGTTCGAGTGGTACGACATGGACTGGGTCGACCATCCGGTCAGCCGCGTCGGCATCACGCTGCTGGCCATGGTGATGATGACCGTGCTGTGCACGTCGCCCTTCCGGCGGGCCTTCCGCGTCATCATGGAGCCGAAGATGGAGTGGTTCTTCAAGCGGGACGCGGGCGCTCAGGCCCGGGAGCGCGAGAAGGCCTCCGCCGCGCAGGCCGCCGCCCAGACCCCGGCCGAGCGCTCCGCTCCGGCCCGCACGGCGGAGGACTCGGCCGCCGCCTCGGTCCCGTCGCCGTACGCGTCCTCCTCCTCGTCGCACCACACGTTGGGCCGGCGGCACGCGAAGTCGTAGGGGCCTGCGACCCCGGCCGGCCCGGTCACGGGCCACGGTGACCTCCCCGCGCAGGCGCCGTACGTTCCGCGGGAACCGTCCGGTGGGGCAAGGACCACGGCGCCCCGCCGCAGCTGATCGCGGAGACCGGCCCGCAGCGCCTGCCGGTCTCCGCCCACGGCACTGGGGCGTGTTTTGAAAGTCCCTCCCCCAGACTCCGTCCGGGAGGTGCCCCCAGGCCCGCGACGCCTGGCACGCACATCCTCCCCCTGGGCCTTCGGCCCGGGAGGTGCCCCCAGCGTTGTCGAATCGACCGACTAGCCCACTACGAGGTCGATCTCCCCCTGGCTTCGCCGGGGGGACCCCCACCGCCTTGCGGCTGCACGCACCAGACGCCGCGGGCCCCGCCCTACTGGGGGCACCCCCGGGCCGCCAAGGCCCAGGGGGAGGACGGCGCTAACTTTCAAAACACGCCCTAGCCGCGGCAGAGCAGGAGCAGGGCCCGGTCGTCGTTGACGTCGCGGGCCACCGTCTCGATCAGGTGCCAGGCGGCGCCCTGGAATCCGGCGGCGACGTAGCGGTCGGCCTCGCCGGTGAGGCGGTCGATACCGTCGGCCAGGTCGCGCTCCGAGGTCTCCACGAGACCGTCGGTGAAGAGCATCAGCACATCGCCGTGCAGCAGCGTTCCCTTGACCGGGTCGAACTGGGCGCCGCCGTAGACCCCCAGCAGCGGTCCGTCGCCCGACTTCTCCTCCCACCTGCCGGTGCCGGCGCCCCGTTGCAGGGCGGGGACATGACCGGCCGAGAAGAGCTCATAGTCGCCGCTGTCCAGGTCGAGGACGAGGTGCACGGAGGTGGCGAAGCCCTCGTCCCAGTCCTGCCGGAGCAGATAGCCGTTGGCCGCGGGCAGGAAGGCGTGCGGCGGCAGCGAGCCCAGCAGGCCGCCGAAGGCCCCCGACAGCAGGAGCGCGCGGGAGCCCGCGTCCATCCCCTTGCCGGAGACGTCCGTCAGCACCACTTCGAGAGTCCGCTCGCCGGCACCGGTGCGGGCGGCCACGACGAAGTCGCCGGAGAAGGACTGACCGCCGGCGGGACGCAGCGCCATCTCGCGGTGCCAGCCGCGCGGCAGCTTCGGCAACTTGCTCTGCACCCGGATGCGTTCACGCAGGTCGAAGAGCATGGTGCCGCCGCGCCGCCAGGGCACCCCGACACGGCTGCGAAACTGCGCGATGAGCAGCCCGGAGAGCCCCGCCGCGGCGACCACCAGAATGGTGCCGGGTGTCACCCGGCCGACGCCGTCCTGGTACGGGCCGAGCATCGCGGACTCCACGATGAGAGCCACCGCCGCGCTCGCGTACAGGGCGAGCAGGCTCGCGGGCCGCAGCAGCAGTCCGCCCGCGATGATCGGCAGCACCAGCGCCTCGGGGGCGCACCACACCGGCATCAGCACGGTCAGGGACGTCAGGGCGGGGACGGTGAGCAACAGCGCACCGAGGGCGAGCCAGTCGGAGACGCCGCCGCGGAAGTAGTCGACGGCGGACCGGCGCAGCACGGTACGGGCCCGGTGCAGCGCCTTGCGCGCCTTGTGCAACCGGGCCTGCGGGGGGGCGAGGCGCGGACGACGTACCGCCATGTCGTGGACCTTATCGACCCATTGAGCGATGCGTCGATTCCCGGCATCACGCGCAAGAACAACGGACCGTGCATACGCACGTGCAGCAAGCACTCGCTGTTCTGACGGAGGAGCGGCCGGGACGGGCGCCGGCTCAGGCCCGCGGCGGTCGGGCCGCCTGGCAGGAGCCGTCAGGCCGCCTGGCAGGTGGGGCACCAGAAGAGGTTGCGGGCCGCCAGACCTGCGGAGCGGACCGCCGCACCGCAGACATGGCAGGCCCGTCCCGCCCGCCGGTAGACGTACACCTCGCCGCCGTGGTCGTCGACGCGCGGGGCGCGCCCCATGGCTTCAGGAGTGTGGCGGGGGCGCACGGTGTCGATGCGGTTGTTCCGCACGCCCTCGCGCATCAGCCCGGCCAGATCCGCCCACAGGGCGTCCCACTCGGACCGGCGCAGGTCCCGCCCCGGGCGGTAGGGGTCGATGCCGTGCCGGAAGAGCACTTCGGCACGGTAGACGTTGCCGACTCCCGCGACGGTCTTCTGATCCATCAGCAGGGCGGCGATGGTGGTGCGGCTGCGGGAGACCCGGGCCCAGGCACGGGCCGGGTCGGCGTCGTCGCGCAGCGGGTCCGGGCCGAGCCGCCGCTCGACGGCCCGTTTCTCCGGGTCGCTGAGGAGTTCGCAGCGGGTGGGCCCGCGCAGGTCGGCGTAGTGGCCGGGGCCGGCGAGACGCAGCCGCACCTGCCCGACGGGTGCGGGCGCGGGCCCCGTACCGAAGCTGAACTTGCCGTACAGGCCCAGGTGCACGTGGACCCAGCTCGTGCCGCAGCCGTGGTCGCAGTCGTGGGCAGGGAAGCCGCCGTCGAAGCCCAGGAACAGATGCTTGCCGTGGGCGTCGGTGTCCGACATCAGCCGCCCGTCGAGAAGCGCCGCGCCGTCGGTGAACCTTCCCTGCGGGCTGGCGGCCCGTACCGTCCGGCCGCCGAAGCGCTCCAGACAGTCCTGGGCGAGCCGGTGGATCGTGTGTCCCTCGGGCATGCCTTCCTAGGACTCCGGGTGGTGCTCGGGTACGGGCGGGAGCTGACCGGTGATCTCGTACGCCGAGAGCATGTCGATGCGCCGGACGTGCCGGTCCCCTTCCGAGAACGGCGTGTTCAGAAAGGTCTCGACGAACCGCACCGCCTCATCGGTGGTGTGCATCCGGGCGCCGACGCTGACGACGTTGGCGTTGTTGTGCTCACGGGCCAGCGACGCCGTCTCCTCGCTCCACGCCAGCGCACAGCGCACACCCTTGACCTTGTTCGCGGCCATCTGCTCGCCGTTGCCGGAGCCGCCGACGACGATGCCGAGGGCTTCGCTGTCGTGCGCGGTGCGCTCGGCGGCGCGGAGGCAGAAGGGCGGATAGTCGTCGGCGGCGTCGTAGATGTGCGGGCCGCAGTCGACGGGCTCGTGCCCGGCGGACTTCAGCCACTCGACGAGGTGGTTCTTGAGTTCGTAGCCAGCATGATCGGAACCGAGGTACACGCGCATGGGCCGAGTCTATGACGTGCCGGATCAACTCCCCTGCCGGGCACCGCCGCTCAACTGATGTGACTACCCAGCGTGGCCATCGTGTCCGAATGCTGGAACGGCTCCAACGGGGATTGAAGTGCTGCGGGACGCTGCCGAGACTGACCCGAGCAAGAAACTCGATCATCCGTAGTCTCCCCCAGGAACGGCCCCTTCATGACGCGCACCGAGCTGTCCGAGGCACCCGCCTCGTCCAGTACCGAGGATTCCGGCTCCGCTCCAGGGCAGCGCGTGCTGTCACACGGGCTGAAGCAGCGGCATCTGTCCATGATCGCCCTGGGCGGCGTGATCGGGGCGGGACTCTTCGTCGGCTCCGGGGCGGGGATCGCCGCGGCCGGTCCGTCGATCGTCCTCGCCTACGCGGCGTCCGGACTGCTCGTCATGCTCGTGATGCGGATGCTGGGCGAGATGTCGGCGGCGAACCCGGCGTCCGGTTCCTTCTCCGTGCACGCGGAGCGCGCGCTCGGCCCCTGGGCGGGCTTCACCGCGGGCTGGATCTACTGGGTGCTGCTGTGCGTCGCCATCGCCACCGAGGCGACCGCCGCCGCGGACATCATGACGGGCTGGCTGCCCGGCACCGACTCCTGGATGTGGGTCGCGCTCTTCATGGCGGTCTTCTGTCTGACCAATCTGGTCGCGGTGCGCAACTTCGGCGAGACCGAGTTCTGGTTCGCGGCTCTGAAGATCTTCGCGATCACGGCCTTCCTGCTGCTCGGCGCCTGCGCCGTCATCGGCGTGCTGCCCGGCACCGACGCACCCGGCATGGCCAACCTCACCGGCAACGGCGGCTTCCTGCCGGCCGGGACGGACGGCCTGGTCATCGGTCTGCTCGCCTCCGTGTTCGCCTACGGCGGTCTGGAGACGGTGACCATCGCGGCCGCCGAGGCCGAGAACCCGGTCCAGGGCGTCGCCAAGGCGGTGCGCACCGCGATGTGGCGCATCGCGGTCTTCTACGTCGGCTCGATGCTGGTGATCGTCACGCTGATCCCGTGGGACGACAAGTCGGTGGTCTCCGGTCCGTACACGGCCGTGCTGGACCACATCGGCATTCCCGGCGCCCCGCAGGTCATGAACACCGTCGTGCTGATCGCCCTGCTGTCGGCCATGAACGCCAACATCTACGGCGCCTCCCGGATGGCCTTCTCGCTCATCGCCCGTGGCCAGGGCCCGCGCCTGCTGGGCCGGGTCAGCCGGAGCGGCGTCCCGCGCCCGGCCGTCGTCGCCTCCTCCGTCTTCGGCTTCATCGCGGTGCTGCTGAACTTCTGGTGGCCGGACACCGTCTTCCACTGGCTGCTGAACATGGTCGGCGCCGCGACCCTGGTGGTCTGGGGCTTCATCTCGGTCTCCCAACTGGTCAGCCGTCGCCGCCTGGAGCGCGACGCGCCGGAGAAGCTCGTGGTGCGGATGTGGGCCTTCCCCTTGCTGACCTGGGTGGCCATCCTCGGCATCGTCGCGGTGCTCGGGCTGATGCTGCGCGACGGCGAGACCCGCACCCAACTGGCCTTCACGGCCTGCCTGACGGTCGTGCTGATCGCGGTCGGGCTGTTCCGGCAGAAGTCGCTGCCGCGTGGCGGAGCGGGTACGGACGAGGCCCGCACGGCAGCCGCCCCGTCCCAGCACAAGGACTGATTGCCCACCACCCAGGACGAGAGCGGAGCGGTCCCGCACTGCGGGGCCGCTCCGCTCTCCTTCGCGCCCTGTTGATGCGGGCACTCTCTTGCAAGTAATGTGCAATAAGAGACTGCTCGTGATCGTCTTCTCACTGTTCACAGGGCAGGCAGGAAAGAGGGAGGGTCCCCGTACGGTCGTGACGTACGGGGACCCTCCCTCAGGCGGTGCCGGCCGGCCGTCGGCCTCAGTCGTCGAAGACCGGCGCCGCGTCGCGGGTGCGCTTGATCTCGTAGAAGCCCGGGGTCGAGGCCACCAGCAGGGTGCCGTCCCAGAGCTTCGCCGCCGCCTCGCCCTTGGGCGCCGGGGTGACCACGGGGCCGAAGAAGGCGATCCGCCCGCCGTCCGCGCCGGGCACGGCGATGACCGGGGTGCCGACGTCCTGGCCGACTAGGTCGATGCCCTCCTTGTGGGACGCGCGCAGCGCTTCGTCGTGGTCGGTGGAGTCGGCGGCGTCCACCAAGGCAGCGGGCAGACCGGCCTCTTCCAGTGCGGCGACCAGGGTCTCCCGCGACTGCTTCTGGCCACGGTTGTGGAAACGGGTGCCGAGCGCGGTGTAGAGCGGGCCGAGCACCTCGGCGCCGTACTTCTGCTCGGCCGCGACGCACACCCGCACCGACTCCCAGGCGTCGGCAAGGAACGTGCGGTAGCCCTCGTCCAGCTCGTCCAGCTTGTCCTCGTTGAGCACGGCCAGGCTCATCACGTGCCAGCGGACCTCCACGGGCCGTACCTTCTCCACCTCCAGCATCCAGCGGGAGGTCAGCCAAGCCCACGGGCACCTGGGGTCGAACCAGAAGTCGGCGACGGTTTTCTCGGCCATTACCAGGGTCTCCTCGGCATCGGTGCGACATTCGGATCTCTCCGCCGCAACGCACCCGGGCACGCGCCCATTCCCGGGTGTGCGCCGTATCCGCCCCGTGCGATGCTGAGGCGGACCGGTGCGGATCTTGACAGGTCAGCCGCGAACGCGAGACGAGGAGCGCCGCAGTGCCCGGAGAGAACCTGACCCGTGACGAGGCGCGAGGGCGGGCCCGGCTGTTGTCCGTGGACGGGGCCGTGCTCGGGTACGACGTGGCGCTGGACCTGCGATCCGCGATCGATCCCCCGCCGGCGGACGGCCCGCGCACCTTCCGGTCGACGACGACGATCCGGTTCCGCTGTGCCGAACCGGGTGCGGCCAGCTTCGCCGATCTCGTGGCGCCCTCGGTGCACTCCGTGACGCTCAACGGCCGCTCGCTGAACGTCGACACGGTCTTCGACGGCACCCGTATCGCCCTCGACGACCTGGCCGCCGAGAACGAGCTGGTGGTCGACGCCGCCTGCGCCTACAGCCGTACGGGCGAGGGACTGCACCACTTCCTCGACCCGGAGGACGGCGAGGTCTACCTCTACACGCAGTACGAACCGGCCGACTCCCGCCGGGTCTTCGCCAACTTCGAGCAGCCCGACCTCAAGGCGCGCTTCGACTTCACGGTCACCGCGCCCGCCGGGTGGACCGTGCTCAGCAACGGCGCACAGCGGGGAGCGCCCGAGCCGCTGGACGAAGGAGCGGCGGCGCGCTGGCGCTTCGCGCGCACCGAGCCGATCTCGACGTACATCACCGCCGTCGTGGCCGGGCCCTACCACTACGTCTCCGACAGCTACCGGCGCTCGCTGCCCGGAAACACCGAGCTGGAGATCCCGCTCGGCGCGCTGTGCCGCAAGGGCCTGGCCAAGCACTTCGACCCGGACGACATCTTCACGGTCACCAAGCAGGGGCTGGACTTCTTCCACGACCACTTCGGCTTCCCCTACCCCTTCGGGAAGTACGACCAGGCGTTCGTACCGGAGTACAACATCGGGGCGATGGAGAACCCCGGCCTGGTCACCTTCCGGGAGGAGTTCGTCTTCCGCGGCAAGGTGACGGAGGCGTCCTACGAGGGCCGGGCCAACGTCATCCTGCACGAGATGGCGCACATGTGGTTCGGCGACCTGGTCACCATGGAGTGGTGGGACGACCTGTGGCTCAAGGAGTCCTTCGCGGACTACATGGGCGCGCTGGCCCTGGTGGAGGCGACCCGCTTCACGGACGGCTGGATCACCTTCGCCAACCGCCGCAAGTCCTGGGCCTACCGTGCCGACCAGCTGCCCTCCACCCACCCGGTCACGGCCGACATCCACGACCTCGAGGACGCCAAGCTCAACTTCGACGGGATCACCTACGCCAAGGGCGCCTCCGTGCTCAAGCAGCTGGTGGCCTATGTAGGCAGGGAGACCTTCCTGGAGGGCGCCCGGCGCTACTTCCAGCGGCACGCGTGGGGCAACACCACGCTCGCCGATCTGCTGGCCGTGCTCGCCGAGACCTCCGGACGCGACATGGAGGCGTGGTCGCGGGCCTGGCTGCAGACCGCCGGGGTCAACTCCCTGACGCCGCAGGTCACCTGTGACGCGGAGGGCAGGGTCACGGAGCTGGCGGTGCTGCAGGAGAGCGGCGGAGCGGACGCGCTGCTGCGCCCGCACCGGGTCGCCGTCGGGCTCTACCGCCGCGCGGACTCCGGCCGGGCGCTGGTCCGCTACGCGCGGGCCGAGACGGACGTCACCGGCGCCCGTACGGTCATCGACCAGCTGGCCGGAACCGAACGGCCCGATCTGGTGCTCGTCAACGACGACGACCTGACGTACTGCAAGACCCGCCTGGACGAGGTCTCGCTGCGGACGCTGCGCGCACACCTGGGTGAACTCGACGGTCCCGGCGGCGTCTCCGGCCGACCCGACGGCCCCGACGGCGCCGACGGGCACAATCCCTCGCTCTCCCGGGCACTGTGCTGGTCGGCGCTGTGGAACCTGACCCGGGACGGGCTGATGCCCGCACGGGACTTCGTCGCGCTGGTGCTGTCCTTCGCGGGCACCGAATCGGACATCGGCGTACTGCAGATGCTGCACGCCTGGAGCCGTGCGGCGGTCGTCCACTACGCCGCGCCCGAGTGGCGCGAGGAGGGCCGCCGTGCGCTGGCCGAGGGAGCGGTGAGCCGGCTGCGGCTGGCGGAGCCGGGCAGCGGTCACCAGCTGGCCTGGGCCCGCTTCTTCGCCGCCGTCGCCGCGGACGACCAGGATCTGCTGCTGCTGAGCGGACTGCTGGACCGTTCGGCGCGCATCGACGGTCTGGAGGTCGACCAGGAGCTTCGCTGGACCTTCCTGGAGACGCTGGCAGCACGGGGTGCGGCCGAGGCGTCGGTACTCGACGCCGAACTGGCCCGCGACAACACGGCGTCCGGCAAGCGGCACCACGTCCGCTGTCTGGCGGCCCGGCCCTCGAGCGCGGTCAAGGAGCAGGCGTGGGCGGCGGTGATCGAGTCGGACCGGCTCTCCAACGCGCTGGTCGAGGCCACCATCGCGGGCTTCGCCCAGCCGGACCAGCGGGAGCTGACCGCGCCCTACGCGACGCCGTACTTCGAGGCCCTGGAAGGGATCTGGCAGAGCCGCTCGATCGAAATCGCGATGGCGGTCGTACGGGGCCTCTACCCGGACCTGCAGGGCGACCAGGCCACGCTGGACGCGACGGACGCGTGGCTGGCCGCCCACGAGGAGGCGGCCCCGGCCCTGCGCCGCCTGGTCCTGGAGTCCCGCGACGACCTGGCCCGCGCGCTGCGCGGCCAGCGCTGCGACGCGGCCGCGGGCTGACCCGGCCACCCCGGGCCGCAGGCTCAGGGGACGGTCACCGGGCCGGCAGGCCCTACGCCACCACCGTGAACGGCAGCGGCGTGGCGTGGTTGTCGTCGTCGTGGCGCTGGAACCAGTGGCGGTAGGCGTCACTGGCCCAGGCCACCTCGCGGTAGGCGGCCTCCAGGTCGGACAGCAGCGCGTCCGAGCCGATCACCGGTGCCGAACCGGGTGCCGCCGCACGAGTCGCCAGCAGCAGCCGTACGGCGAGCGGGTCGCCCAGCAGCGGACGTACCACCCTGCCGGGCCGGGACTGCGAGGTGGGCTGGCAGGCGGCGACCACTTCGCCGGCGGCCACCAGATCGGCGGCGGCGAGATTGTCACCGTGCACGATGCGCGGGTCGATGCCGGCTTCGGCGAACACCCGGCGCAGTCCGGTCCAGTCACCGTCCGCGCTCGGGTCCACCATCCACCGCTCCTGCGCCAGGTCCTCGAGGTTGAGTACGGACCGGGCGGCGGCGGGGTGGTTCGCGGCCACGGCGACGAACTGCGGTTCACGCTCGACGAGTACGTGCAGCTCCACCCCGTCCGGTATCCGCAGTGGAGAGCCCTCGACCTCGTGCACGAAGATGGCGTCGAGCTGGTCCGCGGCGACCATGCGCAGCAGAGTGTGCGCGGAGACGTCCATGTGGATGGTGGTGTCGGTCTCCGGGAGGCGGGCGCGCAGCCGGCGGAGCCAGCCCGGGACGGCGGGGCTGCCCGTACTGCCGATCCGCAGATGTGCGCCGCCCACTCCGCTCGCGGCCGCTCTGGCCTCGCGGACCAGAGCGCTCATCTCGGCCACGAGCGGCCGGGCCCGGCAGAGCACGGACCGGCCGAGCGGCGTGGGTCTGCTTCCCGTACGCTCTCGGGAGAAGAGCTGGCCCCCGACGGCCTTCTCGATGCGGCGGAGCTGCGTCGTCAGAGAGGGCTGGGTCATGCCGAGTTGGCGGGCGGCCTTGTGCACACTGCCCGTGTCGGCGATCGCGCACAGCGCACGAAGATGCCTCACTTCGAGCTCCACGCGGCCGAGCATATCCGCGCCCGCTCATGCCACACCAGATGCCGAGGCACCACGAACCTTCCCCACGGATCGGGTGATGCGATCGCCCTATCACCACGTGCCATCATCCCCTGGGCCGAAGTCTCCAACAGACTCTGCGTCGGCAGGAGTTCATCCGGAGGTATCGCGGCCGCCCCCCACCTCAGAGCGGTCGGGTACTTCGGACCAGAAGGAGATCCCCCCATGAAGTACCGTAAAACGGCCCTCTCCGCCACACTCGGCCTCGGCTTCGCCCTCGGTCTCGGCGCGATGCCCGCCTCGGCGGCCACGCCGGACGACGGCGGCTCGGCCAAGGCCGGCAGCAGTGTGACGACCGGATACACCGGCGAGTCGAACAAGGCGAACGAGGCGTTCTTCAACGCCGTCGTCAAGGACGCCTTGAAGAAGCAGGCCGCCAAGCCGGGCATCCAGCTCGTCACCGTCAACTACGACGCCAGCGGCGCCCCCAGCTTCGCGAGCGAGATCGCGAACAGCACGGCGGTGTGGAACTCGTCCGTCTCCAACGTGCAGCTCGCCGAGGGCGGCGGCGCCAGCTTCGACTACCGCGAAGGCAACGACCCGCGCGGCTCCTACGCCTCCACCGACGGTCACGGCAGGGGCTACATCTTCCTGGACTACGCGCAGAGCCAGCAGTACGACTCCGACCGCATCACGTCACACGAGACCGGTCACGTCCTCGGTCTCCCGGACCACTACGAGGGCCCCTGCAGCGAGCTGATGTCCGGCGGCGGCCCGGGCCCGTCCTGCACCAACGACAGGCCGGACGCGAACGAGTCCGCCCGCGTCAACCAGCTGTGGGCCAACGGCGTGGCCAACGTGGCCTTCGACCAGGCGGCCTTCGCCAAGTAAGCGGCACAGTACGCGCACCACGCACGGGTACGAGCAAGAGCTGGAGAAATCCAGGTACGAGCAGCACACCTGAAACGCACCATCGCATCCCCCCACACGAAGGCCCCCGGTCCCGCCGGGGGCCTTCGGCCTGCCACGAGGGCCCCCGGCGGAACCGGGGGCCCGGCCGGCTCAGCCGCCCGCCGCGTCCGCCTCCTGCGCGCGCAGCGCACGCTCGACGCC
>NZ_JBOHCV010000520.1:0-14976 GCF_050698815.1 Streptomyces sp. | reverse complement strand
GTGCGCATCGGTCGCCGGTGCGGCGGGCGCGTCGTCGGGCCGGCCGAACAGGCCGCGCGGGCGGAGCGCCGCCATCACCTGGCGGAGCCGGGGCAGATCCAGCGGGCAGGCCACCAGCCGGCCGTCCGCGCCGGGTGCCTGCCCGGTCACGGCCGCCCGGCCCGTGCCGGCGTCGAGGGTACCGACGCCCATGCGCGCGGAACGCTCGCGGAGTGCCGAGCCGGCCATGCCCTCGTCACCCAGCGCCCAGGGACCGTAGGCAATGCTCACCGCGGGGAGCCCGAGTGAACGGCGGTGCGCCGCGAGGGTGTCGAGGGCGCCGTTGGCGGCCGAGTAGGCGGCACAGCCCTCGGTGCCCCAGAGGGCGGAGACCGAGGACGTGAGGACGAAGAAGTCCAGCGGCCAGGCGCGGCTCGCCAGATGCAGCCACCAGGCACCGGCGGCCTTCCCGCTGAGGGCGGCCGCGAACTCCTCGGTGCCCGTCTCGGTGGCAGGCGTCTGCCGCAGTGTCCCCGCCGCATGGAGCACACCTCGTACGGGCGGCATGTCGGCCAGTGCCTCGCAGGCCCGCTCCAGTGCCTCGGGTGTGTCGCAGCCACCGCCCCGGTAGACGGTGCGGTCGATGCTCGCGGCGAGGCTCTCCAGCAGTGCCGCGGCCTCGGGGCCCAACTCGGCCTCCGGCCGGCGGCCGATGAGCAGCAGGTTGCGGGCTCCGCGGCGAACGAGATCGTCGACGAGCTCTCTGCCGACGGCGCCGAGCCCGCCGGTGACGACGTAGGTCGCGTCCTCGCGGACGGTCAGCTCCGCGGTGTGCCCGGCGGCCTCGGTCAGCCGGGCCACCATGACCCGGCCGCCGCGTATCGCCGCGAGGTCCTCGACTCCGGGCGCCGCCGGCGCGGTCTGGCCGGCCACGAAGTCGACGAGGGCTCCGATGTCGCCACCGTCAGGGGTGAGGGGCAGATCGATGATCCCGCCCCAGGCGTTGCCGAGTTCCAGTCCGAGCACCGGAGCGAGCCCGTGGAGCAGTCCGTGGCCCGTGCACACGGTGTGGTCCCCCTCCGCGGTGCGGACAGCGGCCCGGGTGAGCACGAACGCACGGCTGTGGTCCCCCGCGCCGCGGGCGGCGGCGCACACGGCGGCGGTCACGGTGGCGCAGAGGGCCGCCCCGTCGTCCAGGGGGCTCACCGAGGACTCCGCGGTGCCGGTCCGGGCAGCGCCGTGCTCGTCGGGGTCCGGACCGGCGGGCAGCCGGTCGCCCTTCATGACCAGCATCAGCGCCGCCGGTTCCCGGTCCCCGCGGTCCTCCCAGAACTGCTGCCATGCCTGGGCGTCGGCGGGCAGGTCCGCGGTGGTCCAGCCGTCGGCCAGGCCCGGAGGCACGGGAGTGAGCAGGGTCCCCCGCACCCCCCGGGCAGCCGCTTCGCGTACGAGCGTCTCCAGGAGTTCCTGGTCGTCGCCGGCGAAGATCAGGGAGGTGGCGGGCGCGGCACCGGACGGGTCCGCTGTCTGCCACACCGTCCGGTGCGCGGTCGGCAGGGGATGGTGCTCCGCGTCGGCCGGGGCCGCCTCGCCGTCCACGGCGGCGGCTGCGGCTGCGGCTGCCACCGCACCCGCCTGCCCGGCTGCCGGCGTCACCGACCCGTTGGGCAGGGCCTCGGGTGCGTGGCGCGTCCGCTGCCAGGGATAGCCGGGCAGGTCGAGTACGTCGCGGGGCAGTTCGTCCCGGAGCCGGTCGGCCTCCGCGGCCGTTCCTTCGGCAAGGGTCACGTCGGCACGAGGCTCACCGGCGGCCAGGGCCCGCAGAGCACCCGCCGCCGCCCCGGGGTCACCGCAGGTGAGCCGGGCACGGAACTCGTGCCGGGTCCGTCCTGCCCCGGCCGAGTAGGCGAAAGCCGCGTAGCGGTCCGGGTCGAGCGCCGCCAAGCGGTCCGCGTACCGGCCGGCGAGGGCGCGCAGCGCCTCGGGAGTCTTCGCGGAGATCTCGAACTCCCCGACCCCGGTGCCACCGGCGTGGGTGCTCCCGGCGGGGCTGGGGTCCTCGGGCGGTCCGAGGATGACGTGCGCGTTGGTTCCGCTCATGCCGAAGGAGCTGATACCGGCGTAACGGCCGCTGCCGGGGGCCCAGTCGGTGAGTTCCCCGGGCACGGTCATCCCGGTGCCCGAGAGGTCCACTCTCGGATTGAGCGTACGGAAGTGGACGACCGGCGGGGACTTCCGGTGACGCAGGCACAGCATCGCCTTGACCAGCCCGGCGACGCCGGCGGCGGCCTCCAGGTGACCGAAGTTGCTCTTGGCCGCGCCGACGGCGACGGGGGCACCGCCGTTCGCGCGGCCGAGTGCCGTCGCCAGCGCCTCCATCTCGATGGGGTCGCCGAGCGCGGTTCCGGTGCCGTGGGCCTCGATGTATCCGATGTCCGAGGGCGCCAGGCCGGACTCGGCGAGTGCCTTCTCGATGAGGGACGCCTGGGAGAGCACGTTGGGGGCGGTGAAGCCGCCCGAGCGGCCGTCCTGGTTGACGGCGGTGCCGTGGATGACGGCGTGCACGCGGTCCCCGTCCCGCAGCGCGTGGTCCAGACGCTTCAGGACCACGACACCGCAGCCCTCGCCGCGGACGAACCCGTTGGCGCGGGCGTCGAACGCCTTGCAGAGGCCGTCGGGGGCCAGCGAACGGGTCTCCTGCACCAGTCTCATGGACCGGGGGGACAGGATGAGGTTCGTGCCCGCGGCGAAGGCCACGTCGCAGTCTCCCCGCCGCAGGGCCTGAGCGGCCAGGTGCACGGCGACCAGCGAGGACGAGCAGGCCGTGTCGACGGCCATCGCCGGCCCGTTGAGGCCGAGGGCGTGCGCGATCCGGCCGGCCGCGAAATTGTGCCCGTTGCCCGTCGTCCAGTAGGCGTCCGGCTCACCCACGAGCCAGTCCCGGTAGTCCTGCCACATGATGCCGAGGTACATGCCGGTCTGGGTGCCGGAGAGCCGGTCGGCCGGCAGGCCCGCGTTCTCCATCGCCTCCCAGGCGACCTCGAGCAGGAGCCGCTGCTGGGGATCCAGATGACGCGCCTCGCGCGGGCTGATGCCGAAGAACGCGGCGTCGAAGTCGAGCACCTCGTCCAGGAACCCGCCGCGCTGCGGGAGTTCGTCCCACTCGGCGGCGAACGGTTCCTTCCGGTTCTGCGGAATCGGGCGGACCATGTCGCGCCCTGCCGCCAGCGCCTCCCAGTAACCGTCGAGGTCGTCGATGCCGCCGGGCAGACGCAGGCCGACGCCGACCACGGCGACGGGCCGGCTGCTCTCCTGCTCCTCGATGCGCTGCCGCAGGGTGCGGATCGTGGCGAGTGCGCGGGTGAGTGGGGTCTGCCGGCTTCCGTCGAGTGGAGCGGTCTCTTCCATGGGTCGGTATTCCTCGCGGTCGTACGACAGGACGTCGTGGGGGAAGGCTGGGACCGGACGGGGGCTGGGTCAGCTGGTCTCCGACGGAGCGGGGAGCCGCTCGCACAGTGCGTCGGCGAGCGCCCTCGATGTTCCGTAGGACCACAGGAGGGTGGGCGACAGCTTGAGCCCGAACGAGGCCTCCAGCCGGTTGCGCAGTTCCAGGCCCATCAGGGAGTCCAGGCCGAGTTGCTTGAACGGAGTGTCGCCGGAGACCTGTTCGGCCTCGAGCCGCAGGACCCGTCCGGCGAGCCTGCGGACCTCTTCCTCGGCGGCGGCCGGGCGGGCCTCGGGCGAGGCGGACAGCAGCCGCGCCAGGAAGTCGCCGCCTCCGCCGGCGGTTCCGCCGCCGTCGCGCGCGGCGGCGTGCAGCCGCTCCCAGCTGCCGAGCGCGGCGGTGTCGGGGTAGGCGTCGAACCACTGACGGAGATGGATCGGCACGTATCCGGTCACCGGCTCATCCCGCTCCAGCATCCGTACGAGCGCGGGCCACGCCTCGTCGGGGCCGAAGCCGCCCATGCCGCGCTCCTCCAGGCGCGCGCCCCGCTGGTCGTCGCTCGCCGCGAGGCCGACCTCGGTGAACGGGCCCCACTGCACGCTGAGTGCGGCCAGGCCGCGGCGCCGCCGCGCCTCGGCGAAGGCGTCGAGGTAGGCGTTGGCCGCCGCGTAGGCGGCCTGACCGGCGTTGCCGACCAGGGCTGCCGCGGAGGAGAAGAGGGCGAAGAAGTCCAGCGGATCCTCCGCCGTGGCCGCGTCGAGGTTGCGGGCACCCGCCGTCTTAGGCGCCAGGACCCGCTCCACCTGGTCCGGTGTCAGGTTGCGCACGGTGGAGTCCTCGAGCAGACCCGCGGCGTGCACCACCCCGCGCAGCGGCGGCAGTTCGTGCCGCACTCCCGCGAGGACGGCACGTACGGCGTCCGCCTCGGCGACGTCGCACCTCTCGGTGCGGACCACGGTGCCCCCGGCGCGCAGGGCCTCGATCCGCGCGGCCGCGGCCGGGGCGGGGGCGGAGCGCCCCAGCAGGACGAGCGATCCCGCGCCGTGTGCCGCGAGGAATTCGGCCAGGCTCAGGCCCAGCGCGCCGAGGCCGCCCGTCACCAGGTAGCTGCCGTCGCCGCGGAACCGGCCGCCGGGCATCGGCAGCGGTGTCACACCCTCGACGCCCGACGGGTCGACCAGGACGGTACGCAGCCCGTGCGGCGCGCCGTTCACCGTCTCGCGCAGGGCGTCGGCCACCTCGGCGATGGCGCGTGTGCGGACCGGAAGCGACTCCAGCTTGCCGTTGACGACCAGTTCCCAGGCCGCCTGCAGCGCGGAGGCGAAGCGACGCCCCTGGTGTTCCAGCAGGCCGGGCAGCGCGACCGTGGAGAGACTGACGCCCCGGCTGAACGCCTCGGCGCCCAAGGCGCGGCTGCCGCTCCCCCCGAACGCGATGTACCGGCCGCCGGCGGCAACCGCGTCCAGCCTTCCGTCGCCGGGCTGTCCGGCGGGCGAGGCCAGGACCAGGTCGACGCCGCGGCCGCCGGTGACGGCGCGCACCGCGTCGGCCCAGCCGGGATCCCCGGGGTCGACGACGACGTCGGAGCCGGGGTCGGTGTCGCCGCCGGTGGCCGTGGTGATGATCCGGGCGCCCAGCACCCGGGAGATCTGCTCGACGGCGGCTCGGGCCGCGACGCCGGCCGGAAGGTCGATCAGCACCGTCTCCCCGGCCTCCAGCCGCCCCAGGTCCGACAGGGCGTACCAGGCGGCCGCCATCGGAAGCGGCAGCGCCGCCGCCTCCGCGTCGCCGAGCCCGTCCGGAATGAGCGCGGCGTGGTCCGCGCGTACGGTGACGTGGCTGGCGAGGACGCCGACGGCGCAGGCCGCCACCCGGTCGCCGGTCGCCACGGCGGTGACGTCGGGGCCGACCGCCGCGACACGGCCGGCGCATCCGGAGCCCAGCGGCAGCGGACCGGCGCCGGTCTGCTGTGCCCCGAAGGCCCGGAACGCGTCCCCGTGGTCCATGGCGACCGCGGCGATCTCTATCTCGACCTCGCCGGGGCCGGGCGAACGCCGGGCGAGCGGCAGGAACTCGACCGGCTCCAGGGCGCCCGGCCGGCGGGCACCGGCCCGGAACGGCTGGCGCGCCGTGCGCCGGGCGGGCAGCGCCGCGGCGGGTCCGCCGTCCGGGACACCGCGGGTGAGCCGGGCCGCGAGACGCCGGCCGGCTCGCAGGGCCACCTGGTCCTCGGAGCCGTCGCCGAGGAGCTCGGCGGCCCACTCCGCCGGAGCGCCGGCGCGGCCGACATCGACGAGCCGGGCGCGCAACTCCGGGTGCTCGCGCCGCAGGACGCGGGTGAAGCCCCAGTAGAGCGCGCCTCCCGGGTCGGGAGCGTCGCCGGGCTCCGCCGCCTGCGCCCCGGCGGTCACCACGGCCAGCGGCGGCGGTACGGGCAGATCCGAGCAGGCACGGGCGAGTCCGGCGAGCCGGCTGAGCCCCTGCCGCTGGGCTTCGTCCCCGGCGTCGGCGTCCGGGGCGACGAACACCACGTGCTCGGGGAGCGCCGACGCGTCGGGCACTCCGTCCGTGGCGGTACGCGTCACCCGGGCGCCGGCGGCGCTCAGCGCGTCGGCCAACTCCCCTGCGACGCCGGTGTCGTCGTCCGCTCCGCAGACGAGCCAGTGGCCGGTCTGCGCGCCCTCGCCACGGGGGGCGGTCAGATCGGTCCACTCGATGCGGTGCAGCCGCTCGGCGTCGGAGCCCGCTCCGGAGCCCGTGCCCGGCAGCGGCGAGAGTTCCAGTCCCTCCATGACCAGCAGCGGCCGGTGACCCGTATCGAAGATCTCGACGTCGAAGACGCCTTCCGTCCGCCGGACGGCGTGTGACCACACCTGGGTGACGGGCTCGTCCAGTTCGTCCAGCAGCTCGATGCGGTCGACGGCCGTCGGCACCAGAGCCGTTCCCGGTGCGTAGGCGTCGCACAGGGCGAGGGCCACCTGGAGCGCCCCGTCCCACAGGGCGGGGTGCAGCGCGCGCCCGCGGTTGCCCACGCGCAGCCGGTCGCCCAGCACGACCTCGGCCAGGGCGTGTTCACCGGCCGGGTCGGCGTACAGGGTACGGATCCCGCGGAAGGCGGGGCCGTATTCGAGGCCGCGCGCCGCCCAGCCGCGGTAGAAGCCGTCGGCGTCCACCGGGTCGCAACCGGCGTGCCAGTCGGGGAAGACGGTGGCGGAGCGGGGCGATTCCCGGTGGTCGGCCCGGGCCGTGGCGTTCTCCTCCCAGCCGGCGCCGCCCTCGGACAGTGACAGCAACCGGAAGGCGCCGCCGGCGGTTCCGCCACGCCACTCGGCGGTGAGCCTGGTCATGTCCTCGGTCATGGCCACCTCCTTGCGGAAGCGGACCTTCTCCAGACGACGGACGGCGGGACCGGGGAGGGCGCGGGCGGTGTTGACGGCGATGGCGAGCATTCCGGCGCCCGGCAGAACGGGGGTGCCGTGCACCTGGTGGTCCTCGAGCCAGGGCGGGCTGCTGAGCGACAGCTCCAGTGCCCCGTGCCGGACGTCCGCCTCGCCGGGCGCGGGGAGGAGCGGCGCCTCGAAGCCGCGCGCCGCGCCGGTGCCCCGCGGGCGTTCGGCGGTCCAGTAGCGCTCCTGCCGCAGTGGGTACCCGGGCACCGCGGTGCCGGCGCTCCTGGGCAGTCCGCCGAAGGGCTCGAGGCCGGCGACATAGCCGCGGCCGAGGGCCTCCGCGACGTCCGCGGTGCTGCCGTGGTGGCGGCGCATGGTGGTCAGCACGGCGGCCCGGCGGGTCTGTCCGGCCACGATCTGCTCGACGGCGGGCGCGAGGACGGGATGCGGGCTGATCTCCACGACGTGGGTGATGCCGTCGTGGAGCAGAGCGCCCATCGCGTCGGCGAACTGCACGGGGTTCCTGAGGTTCTCCACCCAGTAGGCACCGTCCATCTCGGGGCCTGCCAGCCGGCGCCCTCTCACGGTCGACATCAGGCCGATCCCGGCGTCGCGCGGCCTGACGGGTTCCAGGGCGGCCAGCAGATCCTCGCGCAGCGGGTCCATCTGGGGGCTGTGCGAGGCGTAGTCGACGTTGACCAGCCGGCAGTAGGTCTCTTCGGCGTCGAGCAGCTCCTTGAGGGTCAGTACGGCCTCTGTCTCGCCGGACAGCACGCAGGAGCTGGGACCGTTGTGCACCGCGAGGGAGACGCTGTCCTCGAACCCCTCGAGCGCGGCCAGGGCGTCGTCCCGGCCCATGTCGACGGCGAGCATCCGCCCATGTCCCGAGGCACGGCGGGCGATGGCGCTGCGCCGGGCCATGACCAGGGCCGCGTCCTCGTAGGAGAGGACTCCGGCGAGGGTGGCTGCCGTGATCTCGCCCTGGCTGTGGCCGAGTACGACGTCAGGCTCGACGCCGGAGGCGCGCCAGAGCTCGGCGAGCCCGAGCGACATGGCCCAGAGGGTGGGCTGGAGCATGTCGATACGGCTCATCCACTCGTCGCCGGCCTTGCCGGAGAAGATGTCCAGCAGGTTCCAGTCGGTGTGCGGGCGCAGTGCGTCGGCACACCGGGTGACGATCTCGGCGAACAGTGGGCTGTCCCGGAAGAGTTCGGCCCCCATGCCGCTCCACTGGGAGCCCTGTCCGGGGAAGACGAACGCGGTGCCGCCGCGGGGCACGGCGCTGCCGAGGGCCAGTCCGGGCGACGCGGGCTCGGCGTCCGGCGCGGCGGCGAGGCCGAGCAGATCGGTACGCAGCTGAGCGGAGTCCTCCGGGGCGACGAGGGCGGCGCGGACGGGGAAGTGGTCGCGCCGCCAGGCGAGGGCGCCGGCCTGGGCGACGACCTGTCCGGCGGTGTCCGGGACCAGGGGCGCCAGTTCGGCGGCGCGCATGCCGAGAGCGGTGACGTCCTTGGCGGACAGCGGTACGACGGCGGGCAGTCCGGTCGCCGGGACGGGCAGCGGCGCGTCCTCGGCGGGCGTCTCGGGCGGGCTCATGACGACCACATGGGCGTTGGTGCCGCCCCAGCCGAAGGAGTTGACCCCGAGGTAGAGCGGGCCGGTACCGGGCAGGGGTGTGGGCTCGCGGACCACCCGCAGGTTGATGTCCTCGAACGGGATGGCCGGGTTGAGTTCCCCGGAGTGCAGGCTCGGCGGCACGACACGGTGCTTCAGCGCGAGGAGGATCTTGAACAGGCCCGCCAGGCCCGCGCTGGCCTCCAGATGCCCGATGTTGGTCTTCACCGAGCCGATGAGCAGCGGGTCACCGGCACGGTCCTGGCCGAGGACGCGCCCGATGGCCGTGGCCTCGATCGGGTCGCCGCGCCCGGTACCGGTACCGTGCGCCTCGATGTACGCAGGGGCCCCCTCCGGTACGACTCCCTCGCCGTAGGCGCGGCGCAGCAGGTCCTCCTGGCCCTGGGGGCTGGGGGTTACCAGGCTGTCGCCGCCGCCGTCGTTGTTCACGACCGTGCTGACGACGACGCCGTGGATGCGGTCGCCGTCGGCCAGGGCGCGCTCCAGGGTCTTCACGTAGAGGGCGGCGACTCCTTCACCGCGCACGAACCCGTTGGCCGACGCGGCGAACGCCTTGCACCGTCCGTCCGGCGAGAGACCGCCGAAGTGGGTGAGCCCGACGGTCACATGCGGGTCGAGCATGAGGTTGGTGCCGCCGACGACCGCCGCGTCGATATCACCCTGGCGCAGGGCCTGGGAGGCCAGGTGCAGAGCCACCAGTGAGGAGGAGCAGCCGGTTTCCACGGTCATGCTGGGCCCGCGGACCTTGAGGAAGTACGAGAGACGCGCGGCGATCACGTCGAGGGCGTTGCCGACGAGACTGTGCGGGGTGGGCTGGGCCTCGCGTCCCTTGCGCAGGAGCTCGTAGTCGTGCCAGGAGGCGCCGACGTACACGCCGGTGCGCGTGCCGGCGAGGGAGTCGGCCCGCTGGCCGGCGTCCTCGATGGCACGCCATCCCACCTCCAGCATCAGACGCTGCTGCGGATCGATGGCCTCGGCCTCGCGGGGGGAGATGCCGAAGAAGCCGGCGTCGAAGCGGTCGACTCCGTCCAGGAAGCCGCCGACCGCCTGGATCTCCTTCTCGGGGTCGAGCTGCGCCGTACTGTCCCAGCGGTCGGCGGGAATCGGGCCTATGCCGTCCTCGCCCTCCATCATCAGAGTCCAGAGGCTGTCGACATCGGGCGCGCCCGGGAACTTACCAGCCATGCCAACAATGGCAATCAAGTTCGCCGTGTCGCGTTCTGCGTTCGCGTCCATTCGTCGCCCTCTTGTCTCGCAACTAAATCCCGAAGCAGTCCACTTGAATTTATATCAACCGAGAAGTGGGGAACACCCCTGACATTTCAGGGGTGTTCCCCACCGAGGACCCCTACGGGTGATCTGGGGTTACCCCCGCAGACGCGTCCTGACCAGCCCCTTACTGGCGTTGATCATGCGCGGTCCGATCTCCGGCGGGGCCTCCCGGCGGGACCACACGGCATTCATGGCCATCTTGGCCGGACTCATGGCGAAGCAGCGGGTGCTCTCGTTTCCGAGCCGGAACGACGGCGAGATGAAGTCGGCCTGCTCGACATGCCGAAGAATGCGCTTCGCCGCCTCCCCGGGCGCCATTTCCCCCGCCTCCACGGATTCGCAGAGGTCGCGGGTGAGAATTCCCATCTCGTTGAATCCGGCGCTCACCGGCAACGGCGAGCCGGGGTGCTTGCTCTGTTCGAGGTCGAGGAAGACCTGAGCATCGCCGGTGGTGTCGAACCGGTAATAGGCGTCCTCGAGCATGACGTTGCCGAGCATGGTGCCGAGCATCCACGTCCGGTTGACGGCGTTCCACAGCTCGTAGTCCCGGAAGCCCACGAAGGAGCTGTAGACAAGGTTGTCGTGGAAGTCGAAGAGCCCCTGCTGGAGGCTCTCCAGGTACGAGAACCGCTCCAGCGACCAGTCACCGTCGCGGGAGGCGGCGATCAGCCGCCAGCCGAGCGCGTTGACCAGTTCCATCGTGTTGGTCAGACCGCGCGAGTAGAGGGCGTCGATGAAGCCCGCCGCGTGCGAGGTGAGGCAGAACCGCGCCCCCACTACCTGCTTGGCCGAGTACTGGAGCCGGCCGGTGGACACCCACGGCCGGACGGCCTTGGCGCCCTCGAACTGCCAGGCGATCTCCGGGAACCGCTTGAGGAAGTCGTCGAACTCCTGCTCCGCCGTGGCCTCGCCCTTGGGGAAGACCCGCGGGTCGAACGTCAGGCCGACGCTGCACAGAGGGTTGAGCGAGTCCTCGTGGTTGTCGAACGGGATGACCCACAGCCAGCCGCCGTCGAAGACGTGGTGCAGCGTGCCGTTGTGCCACGGGTTCGGCTGCTTGTGCTGCCTGCCGTTGGGGGAACTGTCGTACGGGCGCACCCCCACCATGTGCGTGAACATGCTGCGCGAGTGGGTGCGCGCCCGGGTGGGCGTCTCGCGTAGGTCGAACTTCTCCGCGAGCGGCGAGCGGAAGCCGCTGCCGTCGACGACGTAACTCGCGCGGAACTCCTTGCCGGCTTCGGTGCGCAGCACCGCACCGGTGTCCGGGTCGATCTCGATGTCCGCGATGCGGGTGGCCAGTTGGGGAACGGCGCCGTACTTCACCGCGAGGTGGAAGAGGTACGCGTCGACGTCCTGCCGGAACAGGTGCGTCTCGGTCCTGATGGCGGACGGGACGACCAGTTGGTTGACCTCCGAGGGGTTCTGCGGGCGGCCCTCGCGGTGGTAGACGAAGCCGAAGTTCTGCTTCTGCCCGCAGTTGCGGGACACTTCCTTGCGGATCCCCTTGAAGCTGGACAGTGCCTTCAGCTCGGGAACCTGGTACCGGTCGGCGATCACCCGGGTCATGCCCGAGGTGTACGGAATCGTGGATTCGCCCACGGCGAATCGCGGGTGCGTACCCGCGTCGAGCAGCAGAACCTTGACGCCGTTGCGGGCGAGTACCGCGCCCAGCATGCCGCCCGCCATTCCGCTGCCGAGGATGGCCACGTCGTACTGGTCGCTCCCCGTCTGTTTCGAGTCCTTGCGCGGCAAGTCGCTCACCTGTCTCTCTCCGATATGCAGTGGTGCCTGCTCATCTCGCTGCCGCTTCCGGGATGTTCTTCCTCGGCAGTTCCTTACGGGTCCGGATACCGAGCTTCCGGAAGGCCTTCGTGAGGTGCTGTTCGACCGTGCTCACCGTGACGGTCAGCGTGTCGGCGATCTCCTTGTTGGTCCGGCCGTGGGCGGCGAGGGTGACGACCCGGTTCTCTGCCCCGCTCAGCCGGCCCATCGCCGTCTCACCCGGCGCCGACGCCTGGCCGAACGCCCCGGACGGCGCACCGGCTCCGCACTCCCGCTCCATGCGCCTCGACTCCTCCAGCGCATCCCGTGCCCGGGAGGCCTGACCGGCGAGGCCG
The DNA here is from genome assembly GCF_050698815.1 of Streptomyces sp. Lineage (GTDB taxonomy): Bacteria > Actinomycetota > Actinomycetes > Streptomycetales > Streptomycetaceae > Streptomyces. The sequence continues at coordinate 3,139 of NZ_JBOHCV010000520.1, read as the reverse complement.
TACTCCCGGCTCAGCTCGCCCAGTGCGCCCGCCAGTTGGAACCGGTCACCGCAGGAGCGGAGGTTCGTCACCGCTTCCTCGAGCAGTCCGGCCCGCTCGCCCGGGTCGCGGGTGGCCGCGCACACCCGCAGCGAGATACCGCGCGCGCGGGACAGGCCCTCGCCCACGAGCGCGGCCTGCTCGTCCGCGAGTCCGCGGGCGGCCCGGACGTCCGAGAGGGCGAGATGGGCGCGCGCCGCGCTGCTGCGCCACGGCAGCAGGGTCGGCTGGTCGAATCCCCAGCGCGTCATGAGCTCCCCGCACCGCGTGAAGTCGTCGAGCGCGGCGTACGGGCGCCCGGTCTCCAGCTGGAAGCAGCCTCTGGCGTGCAGGTAGTAGAGCCCGAACCGGCTGGAGAACATGCCGTCGGGCACCGGCTGCGCCACGTACTCGGCGGCGGCCGCGAAGTCGCGGGTGTCGGTCGCCGCCTGGATCAGGTTGGCCAGCGGGCCTCCGATGCAGACGCCCCAGCTGTCCGCGGGGACCTGGGCGAGCGCCGCCTCGGCCAGTGACCGGGCACGTGTCACATCTCCCAGCCGCAGAGCGATGCCGGCCCTGAGCGACGCGAACTCCGCCATCCACAACGGGACCTTGCGGGCCCGTGCCTCCTCCAGCCAGTGATCGCACCAGCGGGCGGCCGTCTCCGGCCGGTCGGCGAACGACAGCGCCGCGACGGCGCACATCAGCCACTCCTGGGTGTGCTTGCCGAGCCGCATGGCGCGCAGGGCCGATTCCGCCTCGGCCACGGCACCGTCGGTGGGGCCGTAGGCGAGCACCCGCGACAACGCCATGGCGCTCAGCGAGCGCGGGTCGTCGTTCGCCGGCTCACCCCGGGCGGGGGCCAGCACCACCGGGTAGGTGACGGACAGCAGCTCCCAGGTGGCCCGCACCTCGGCCGCGTACTCCGGGTCGGCCCGCTCGTCCCGGTCGTCCATCTGGGCGACGGCACGCACCGCGTCGTCGAAACGGCCGTGCCACAACAGGTACTTGGCCAGCATCAGAGTGTGCCGGGCGGACAGCCGGCCGTCGCTCAGGGCGATCGCCAGCTCGCCGAGGTGGGGCGTGCTGATCGAGGGGTTGAGCATCCAGGAGGTCGAGGCCAGCAGGGCCCGCAGGCCGACCCGTTCACCGTCGTCGGCCTCGAAACACAGCGCCGCCTCCAGACAGGAGTGGGCCTCGGCCACCCTGTTGCCGTTCAGGTGCCGTTCCGCGGCCTCCCGCAGCAGGGGCACCGCCCACGGCAGCGATCCGCCCTCACCCGCGCAGATGCGCAGGTGCCGGGCGGTTCGGGTCGCGGCGACTCCCTCCTCGTAGCACATCAGCGCCGCTTCGCGGTGCAGGGTGCTCCGCTCCGCGGCGCTCAGCCCCTCCAGCACGGCCTGCGCGGCGACGGGGTGCCGAAGCCGGATCCCGTCCAGCAGACCGGCAGACTCCAGCGCGCCGGTGCCGCGTACGACGGCGGCCGGCTCCAGGCCGCTGAGCCGCGCGAGATGACCGGGGGCGTGAATGTCGCCGTCGAGCGCGGCCAGCGCCCGGGTGAGCCGCAGCAGCGCCGGGCGCCCCCGGTGCAGGCAGCTCAGGAGGGTGTCGCCGTAGGTGTCCCCGACCACCAGCGTGGCGGGATCGGAGGCACAGCGGGAGTCCTCCAGCATGGCCCGGACCAGCAGCGGATTCCCGCCGCTGACCCGATGGCACCGCTCGGCGAAGACCGGGTCCGGGGTGGCGCCCCGGTGCGCGGCGAGCAAGGCCGTGACCCCGGCCGGCGACAGCGTACCCAGCGTCAGACGACGGTAGTTGGGCTGCCGCAGCAGCTCCGCGTGCAGCTGCGGATGGGCGGGGCGCGACAGGGGGCACTCGGTGAGCGCCAGGACCACCCGCACCTGCCGTAACCGGCGGATCAGATGAAGCAGCCAGTGCAGGGACAGCGGGTCTGTGAACTGGACGTCGTCCACGCACAGCAGTACGGGGACGTCCTCGGCGGCCCGGACGGCCTCGGCGCACAGCCGGTGCAGGACGTCCGTATCGGCCGCGTCGAGCGTCCACGGCAGATCGCCCGTCTCCTCCGCGACGGCCTCACACCTTCCGTGCAGGCCGTCGAGGAGCGCGACGGCTCCCGGCGGAGCGCCGGCCGACCGCAGCAGCTGCCTCAGCAGGCTGCCCGGCGACAGGCGCTCCGGCCACGAGCCGACCGCGTCCAGGACCATGAAGCCCTGGTCCGAGGCCTCGCTCTTCAAAGCGGTGAGCAGCTCCGTCTTGCCGCAGCCCATGGCGCCGCCGATCACCGCGGCGCCGCCTCCTTCACCGCGGACGCAGGTGCGGAGCAGCTCGGAGAGCTCGGACAGTTCCCGGTCCAGTCCGACCAACCGCATGATCTTTCCTCCTTCCTACGCCGAAGAAGAGGTCACGGGTTCCCGCTCCGCCGGCTGCGGGACACGGGGGACCTCCACGGGCTTGCGATAGATCCGCGACAGCAGCGGACCGGTCATCGCCGTGGTGACCACGGCCACCACGACCATCAGGGAATACAGTCCGGTGTCGAGCAGGCCGAGTTGGAGGCCGACGCCGAGGATGACCAGTTCTGTCAGTCCCCGGGTGTTCATCAGCACCCCGAGAGCCGCGGCCGGCCGTGCCGGCAGGCCCTGGCTGCGGGCGCCGACAAAGGTTCCGCCGAACTTGCCGACGACCGCGACCAGCAGGATCACGCCCAGCTCGAGGAAGTCGCCGCTCCTCATGGACCCCAGGTCGACCTTGAGGCCGGCCACCACGAAGTAGACCGGCAACAGCAGCGAGGTGACCTGCGCCGTGCGGTTGTGGATCTCTGTCCGCAGGCCGCGGGCCTTCTCCCCGGGCATGATCGTGCCGAACAGGAAAGCACCGAAGATGAAGTGCATTCCCATCGCCTCGGTCGCCGCCGCCGACAGCAGCACCCCGATGAGGACCAGGGCAAGGTGCCACGGAGCGAAGGCGACCGCCTTCCCCTCCTTGACGAACACGGCGCGCAGCAGAGGCCGCACGACGTACATCATCACCAGGATGTAGGGGAAGGCGAGCGCCACGCGCCAGTGCTCGCCGCCGCCCCCCGTCGTCGCCTGGAGCGCCG
>NZ_JBOHCV010000519.1:0-4383 GCF_050698815.1 Streptomyces sp. | reverse complement strand
CAGAACGCCCCGGCCGCCCTCTCCCTGGCCGACCACGGCCACGTCATGGAGATCGGCACCATCGCCCTGTCGGGCACCGGCCAAGAGCTGATGCACGACGAATCGGTACGCAAGGCGTACCTCGGCGAGGACTGACCGACGCACGCCGCATACGCGAACGGGGCCGCCCTGATGCAGGGCGGCCCCAACGTCACTGCTGCTACTGCTGCTTCTTCTCCTCGCCGTCGGCGATCACAGCCTCGGCGACCTGCTGCATCGACAACCGCCGGTCCATCGACGTCTTCTGTATCCACCGGAACGCAGCCGGCTCCGTCAACCCGTACTGCGTCTGCAGCACACTCTTCGCCCGGTCCACCAGCTTCCGCGTCTCCAGCCGCTGGGAGAGGTCCGCGACCTCCTTCTCCAGCGCCCGCAGCTCCGTGAACCGCGACACCGCCATCTCGATGGCAGGCACCACGTCACTCTTGCTGAACGGCTTCACCAGGTACGCCATCGCCCCCGCGTCCCGCGCCCGCTCCACCAGCTCCCGCTGGGAGAACGCGGTCAGCATCAGCACCGGCGCGATGCTCTCCTCCGCGATCTTCTCCGCGGCGGAGATCCCGTCCAGCACCGGCATCTTCACATCGAAGATGCACAGATCCGGCCGGTGCTCCCGAGTCAGCTCCACCGCGGCCTGCCCGTCCCCGGCCTCCCCGACGACGGAGTACCCCTCCTCCTCCAGCATCTCCTTGAGATCCATCCGGATCAGCGCCTCGTCCTCGGCGATCACGACCCGCGTCGTCAACGGCGGCACATGAGCGTTCTCGGTGCCGGTGCCGGACTCGGTGCCGGAGGTGTCGGAATTGTTGGGCTCGGGGACGTCCGCGCTGCTCACTGGGCTCCTCGTTTTCCGCACAGGTGGGAGGTACGAGCCTACCGGGGTCCTGTATCGTGGTCGGACAGCAGGAGGTCCTAAACCTTCGATTCGTGCTCGCCCCGGTAGCCCAGCGGTAGAGGCAATGGATTCAAAACCCATACAGCGTCGGTTCGAATCCGACTCGGGGCACTTCGCCTTTGATTCTAAAGGCGCAAGCGATATCGCGGATCTTCACTCGCACGAAGGCGTGATCCTTCGATTCCCTGTGCGTCGCACACAAGCTCGCCAAGCTCGCGAGCATGTACCACGTCGCGGTGCGTAAAGGCTCTCTTCCCCTTCTCGACCAGGGACGCAGCCTCAACTCTCCGCACTACTTCTTCACCAACACGTCGGCGGACATCGTGGGCCTGTACTGCGACGCCTTGGACAAGGTCGGCGTCGAATGGAAGGTGGCCCGGAGGGGGCGACGAGCGTTCACGTCTCCGTCGCCCGCCGGGCTTCCGTCGCGTTGATGGACGAGCACGTCGGGCCGAAGTACTGGCCGGGCGGCGTGAGTTACACGGGTGCGCCCGCCGGTGGCGTGCGGGAGCATGGGCCGCATGACCGTACTGACGCGCGCCGAGGCGCAACTCCGGGCCCAGCTCATCGACGTGGAGCGGTACGTCGTCGACCTTGACCTGACGCGGGGTGAGGAGGTCTTCGGGTCGGTGACGACCGTGCGGTTCGCCGTGCGGGAGGGCCAGGGCGGCGCCGACACGTTCGCGGAGGTGCGGCCCACCGCGTTGGTGCGGGCCGAGCTGGACGGCGTGGCGCTGGCGCCGGACGCTTTCGCGGAAGGGCGGCTGTCGCTGCGGGGGCTGGCCGAGGGAGCGCATGAGCTGCGGGTCGTGGCGGAGATGCCGTATTCACGGGTCGGTGAGGGGATGCACCGGTTCACCGATCCGGCCGACGGGCGAGTGTACGTGTACACGCAGTGCTTCATGACGGACGCGTCGCTGGTCTTCGCGTGTTTCGATCAGCCGGATCTGAAGGCCGTCTTCGAGGTGTCGGTGACCGCGCCGGAGGACTGGACGGTGCTGGGGAACGGGGTGGCGCGCAAAGCCGGCGGGGGCCGTTGGGAGTTCGCCCCGACGCCGCTGCTGAGTACGTATCTGGTGGCGGTGGTGGCGGGTCCGTACCACTCGGTGCGGACGGAGCACGCGGGGTTGCCGTTCGGCCTGCATGTGCGGCGCTCGCTCGGGGAGTTCCTGGACGCGGACGCGGAGGAGCTGCTGGATGTCACGCGACGGTGCTTCGACCGCTATCACGAGATCTTCGACGAGCCGTACCCGTTCGATTCGTACGACCAGGCGTTCGTACCGGAGTTCAACGCGGGGGCGATGGAGAATCCGGGGCTGGTGACGTTCCGGGACGAGTACGTGTTCCGGTCGGCGGTCACGGAGCAGCAGCGGCAGACGCGTGGGGTGACCGTCGCGCACGAGATGGCGCACATGTGGTTCGGCGATCTGGTGACGCTGCGCTGGTGGGACGACACGTGGCTGAACGAGTCGTTCGCGGAGTACATGGGGTGTCAGGTGTTGTCGGAGGCGACGCGTTTCACGGATGCCTGGACGGATTTCGCGGTCGCCCGCAAGGGGTGGGGTTATGACGCGGATCAGCGGCCGTCGACTCATCCGGTGGCTCCGGCACCGGAGTTGGTGCCGGATACGGCTGAGGCGTTGCTCAATTTCGACGGGATCTCGTATGCGAAGGGCGCTTCGGCGCTGCGTCAGTTGGTGGCGTGGCTGGGTGAGAGGGGTTTCCTGGCGGGTGTCAACGACCATCTGACGCGGCACCGTTTCGGGAATGCGGCGCTGGCGGATTTCATCGATTCGATGGCACGCGCGTCGGGCCGTGATGTGCACGGCTGGGCGGAGCGGTGGCTGCGGACGACGGGGGTGGACACGCTGACGCCGCGGGTGGCGGAGGGGAACGGTCAGTGGTCGGTGGCGGTGGCGCGTGCGGGGAGCCGGCCGCACCGGGTGGCGCTGGGTTTCTACGATGTGGCGCCCGCCGAGCCTTCCCGTCTGGTGCTGCGGGAGCGGCTGGAGCGTGATGTCGCCGCCGGCGAGGCGGAGTCGGTGGTGGTGGCCGCGGGTCCTCGTCCTGATCTGGTGCTGGTGAACGACGGGGACCTGACGTACGCGAAGGTGCGGCTGGACGAGGGTTCGTGGGAGACGGTGCGGGGTGCGCTGTCGGGGCTGCCGGACGCGTTGTCGCGTGCGGTGGTGTGGAACGCGGCGCGGGACATGGTGCGGGACGGGGAGTTGGCGCCGGGTGAGTTTCTGGCGGCCGTACGCGCGCACTGTGCGCGGGAGACGGACGTCGCGGTGCTGGAGGGTGTGCTGGGTTTCGCGCGGGGAGCGGTGGCGGACCGTTTTCTGCCGCCGGAGCGGCGGGGTGCGGCGCTGGATCTGCTGGGTGAGACGTGCCGTGAGGTGCTGTCGGGTGGTGTGGACGCCGGCGGGGATGCCGCGGGGCTGCGGTTGACGGCGGTGCGGCGGTTCATCGACTGCGCGACGGCGCCGGACGAGTTGTACGCGTGGTGGGTGTCGGGGTCGGTGCCCGGGGGGCCGGTGCTGGACGCGGAGTTGCGGTGGCGGCTGTTGCTGCGGTTGTCGGTGCTGGGTGCGGTGGACGGTGCGGAGATCGACGCGGCGTCGGCGGCGGATCCGAGTGCGACGGGTGCGGAGGGCGCGGCGCGGTGCCGGGCGGCGTTGCCTGATGCGGCGGGGAAGGCGGCGGCGTGGGAGGCGATGTTCGGGCCGGACGACGTGTTGTCGAACTATCTGCTGCGGGCGACGGCGGAGGGTTTCTGGCAGCCGGAGCAGTACGGCTTGCTGAGCGGCTATGCGGAGCGGTTCTTCGAGGATGCGGTGCCGTTGGCGGCGCGGCGGGGTGCGGCCGTGGCGGCGCTCGTGGGGCGGCAGGGGTTTCCTCGTACGGTCGTGGAGGAGTCGGTGTCGCGGCGGGGCGCAGAGTGTCTGCGCCGGGAGGATGTGACGCCCGCGTTGCGGCGTGAGCTGGCGGACCAACTGGACGAGCTGGGGCGGGCGTTGCGGGTGCGGGCGGGAGGGGCGGGGTCGGGGCGGGCGCGTGCGAACAGCGGAGGATAGCGCGGCGGCCTGCTCCCGGAGCGGGCTGATCACCCCTTCGGGCGAACAAGCCGCGTGATCGGGGAATGCGGGGCTGGTGCGCACCTAGGTTGTGGCTGCCTCACCGCTTCTCCACGGTTCGGCGGGTGCTCCCTGCGTGCACCCGCCGAACCGTGGGGCTTGTAGGACCGCGACCCCGAAAGAGCCTCGACCATGCCTGCGTACGCCGACGATTCCTCCTTGCTCGCGGGCGGCACCGAAGGGCCCGCCGCGCTCCGGTCGTTGACCGGCGTGGTGCTCGACGCGCTGGCGGAGGGGACGGCAGCGCGCCGCGGTCCGTTGCCGCGTGGCGGCCCTCAGCGGGTCGCCGCCGCGGTACGGGCGGTGCTGGGC
>NZ_JBOHCV010000518.1:0-13245 GCF_050698815.1 Streptomyces sp. | reverse complement strand
GCGGACGCCCGCCCGCAGGACGGGGCCCACAGCGACCGCGCCACGCCCGCCTCACCCGCGGGCTGGTGGTCCACCTCGCCCGGCAGCGCCCCCGTCCCCGACGACCACGTGCGCTGGCTGCCGCCGGGCGACGACGAGGTGAGCCCGGCGGATCTGCCCGGCACCCGGCCGCCCAACAGCCTCCCCGTGCCAGGTTCGTGGCGCCCTGCCGCGCCGGAGACCGACGCGGACCCCTACCCCCACGACGCCCCGTACGCCCACGAGGCCCCCTCCGACCCCTCCGACGAGGAGGAGGAAAGCCGCCCCTGGGGCCACGAACCGGCTGACTCCGGCGACACCGACGACGGGCCCTACCGTGGCCCCACCACGGCGCTGGCGGCGGAGCGTGCGCGGCAGGCCCGGATGACCGTGGTCGGAGCGGTGACCGAACGCTGGGCCCCCGAGCAGGCCGGCCCGGTCTACGAGAACTGGCGGCTGGCCCCACCCGTCGGCCCCGCCGCCGACCTGTGGGCACTTGGCGCCCTGCTCTTCCGCGCGGTGCAGGGCCATTCCCCGTACCCCGAGGAGGACGCGGCCGAGCTGGTGCAGATGGTGTGCGCCGAGCCGCCCGCCTTCGCCGAGGACTGCGGGCCGCTGCGCCCCGTGGTCGAGTCGCTGATGCGTCAGGACCCCACCGAACGTCCGGACTTCGAGGAGCTGCGCGGCTGGCTGCGCTCACTGGTCCGTTCCGCTCCCGAGCCGGAGGTGGGCTGGCACACGGTGTTCGCTCCGCCCTCCCTGGGCACGGGCAGATCCTCGGACCCGCGGAGGCTGCCGATTCTGCGACGCCGAGGCGAACTCGTCCGCAGACGCCGGGCGGAGAAGCGGCCGCCCCCCACGGAGCGGCACCGGCACAAGCGGCGGCACAGCCCGCGCAGCCTGGGCCGTTGGGCCGTCGGCCTGGTGTTACTGGGCCTCACCGCGGCGGTGCTCTACGCGATGTGGTTCATGCCCAAGGGCGATCCGGACGGCACGGCGAACCAGCAGCGCGGCTCCGTGGGCAAGGAGAGCAGCCCTCCCCAGCCCGAGGACGACAAGAGCAAGGACAAGAACCCCGAACCGAAGCCGCCCGCGTCACCGGACCCGGTGCCCAAGGGGTACAAGCTGAGCAAGGACCCGGCCGGGTTCCAGGTCGCCGTACCCGCCGCATGGGACCGTCGCTCCACGACCGGCCGTGGCCAAGTCCGTTACAATGGCGGCGAGGTCGAGATGCTCATCGTCGACGGTCGGGACAGCACGAAGAAGTACGGCAAGGACCCGATGGTCTACCAGAGCGACGACGAGCCGGAGCTGGCGGCGTACCGCGCGTCGGACTGGGCGTCCACCTCCGGGCTGCGGCGCATCGACGTCGGCGAAACCGCCATGGCCGAGGGCACCTTCAGCTGGCGGGACGGCGGCCGCGAGGTATACGCGCGCAACCGCGCGATGATCCATGACGGCCGGTATCACCTGCTGATGGTGATGGGCTCGGAGAACAAGAAGAAAGAGATCGACCGCCACTTCGAGGCCGTCGCCGACACCTACCGCCCAACCCCGTAACCGTGCCACGTCCGGGCCTGGCGACCGGACCCCACGCCGGAGATAGCCGACTACCGGCCGGAGGGTGTGGGACGCGGTGGTGCGTGGGCCCGGACACTCTTGGGGTCTCCCCGGCGAAGCCAGGGGAAGTGATTTTCGGCCCGGCAAAGGTGAAAGAGGCCAGCAGAACAGTACGGGGGGCCGGGCCGTAAATCATGCCGTCCGGGCACGCGTGCCGCCGTGGCACGCACCCGACCCCACCACCCCGCGCACGCACCCCGCGCCAGCGGGCCACGCGCCAGCATTCACTGGCAGATTCCGTGAAAGTGGTTACCGCCGGGTATGCAGCCGGTATCCCCAGTCGTAGTCTCTGCCGCATGACGGACACGCAGGAGAAGCGACACACGCAGGGCACCGCCGCAGCCGACGCCGAGGCCACCGACGGCACCACCGGCGCGCGCAACCCCGTCGCCGCGCCCCCCGCAGGGGCCCGCACGGCAGCCGACGTGGTCACCGCCGACCTCGTCGCCCGCCTCACCCGCGGCGTGGCCGGCAGCGGCACCACCTCCAGCCACTGCCCCTTCACGGGCGAGAAGCTGGCCGACCTGCCGGAGTCCACCCCCGAAGACGTCGCCGCCGCGTTCGACCGCGCCCGCGAGGCGCAGCGCACGTGGGCTGCGACGCCCGTAGGCCGGCGGGCCGCCGTCCTGCTCCGCTTCCACGACCTGGTGCTCAAGCGGCAGGACGAGGTGCTGGACCTGATCCAGCTGGAGACCGGCAAGACCCGGCTGCACGCGCACGAGGAGGTGCAGGCGGTCACCGTCGCCGCGCGCCACTACGGGCGCAAGGCGGGCGCCTATCTGCGGCCGAAGCGCCACACCGGGGCGATACCGACCCTCACCAAGGTGACCGAGCTACGCCACCCCCGGGGCGTGGTCGGACAGATCGCGCCCTGGAACTACCCCTTCGAGCTGTCCGTCGGTGACGCCCTCCCCGCCTTCGTCGCGGGCAACGCCGTCGTGATGAAGCCCGACACCGAGACGGCGCTCACCGCGCTGTGGGCCCGTGAGCTGCTCATCGAGGCCGGACTGCCGGAGGCGGTCTGGCAGATCGTGATCGGCGAGGGCCCGGTGGTCGGGCCGGCGGTCGTCGAGCGGGGCGACTACGTCTCCTTCACCGGTTCCACCAAGACCGGCCGCGGAGTGGCCCAGCAGGCGGCGGCCCGGCTGGTGGGCTGTTCGCTGGAGCTGGGCGGCAAGAACGCCATGCTCGTGCTGGCCGACGCCGACCTGGACAAGGCGGCGGCGGGAGCGGTGCGCGGCGCGTTCTCCTCCGCCGGGCAGCTGTGCATCTCCATCGAGCGGCTCTACGTGGACGAGTCGGTGGCCGACGCCTTCCTGGAGCGGTTCGTGGCCCGTACGAAGGCGATGAGGCTGGGTTCCGCGCTCGCCTACGGCGCCGACATGGGCTCTCTCGTCTCGAAGCAGCAGCTGGAGACCGTCAACCGGCATGTGCAGCAGGCCGTCGCCAAGGGCGCGAAGGTGCTCGCGGGCGGCCGGCCGCGGCCGGATGTCGGGCCGCTCTTCCACGAGCCGACGATCCTCGACGGCGTGGACTCGCCGATGGCGGTGTGCACGGAGGAGACCTTCGGCCCGGTCGTGTCCGTCTACCGCTTCAAGGACGAGGACGAGGCGGTCGAGCTGGCCAACGCCACACCGTACGGCCTGAATTCGAGTGTCTGGAGCCGCAACGGCCGACGCGCACGGGACGTCGCGGCCCGCCTGCGCACCGGCACCGTCAACGTCAACGAGGGCTACGCCGCCGCGTACGGCAGCGTGCAGGCCCCGATGGGCGGCATGGGTGACTCCGGGCTGGGGCGGCGGCACGGTTCGGAGGGCATCTTCAAGTTCACCGAGCCGCAGACCGTGGCGCATCAGCGGCTGTTGCCGATGGCGCCGTCGTTCGGTATGGACGACGGCCAGTACGCCGCCTTCATGAGCCGTTCGCTCAAGGCCCTGAAGGCACTCCGGTTCCGCTGACCCCCCACGGGCGGCGCGCGGTGCACCCCCGTGGCACCTCCAGTGCACCGCGCGCCTAAACCCCAGCCCCCTGCCCCGGCACCCGGCCACCTGACCAACCCGCCCACTTGACCAACTCGCTCACCTGACCAACTCGCTCACCCACCAACGACGACCTGAGCCGCACCGCTCGCACCGGAGGTCCCCGTGTCCGAGGAGAACTCCGCCCAGAACAACAAGGGCGATTCGTACGACTACGACGTGATTGTGATCGGCTCCGGCTTCGGCGGTTCCGTCTCCGCGCTCCGGCTGACGGAGAAGGGTTACCGGGTCGGCGTGCTGGAGGCGGGCCGCCGCTACACGCGGGAGACCCTGCCGAAGAACTCCTGGGACACCAAGAACTACATCTGGGCCCCCGCACTGGGTCTCTACGGCATCCAGCGCATCCACGTGCTCAGCAACGTCATGATCCTGGCGGGCGCCGGGGTCGGCGGCGGCTCGCTGAACTATGCCAACACTCTCTACGTGCCCCCGCCCGCCTTCTTCCAGGACCGGCAGTGGGGCCACATCACCGACTGGCAGCAGGAGTTGCGCCCGTTCTACGACCAGGCGCAGCGGATGCTCGGCTCCCGGCTCAACCCGACCATGACCCCCTCCGACGAGCACCTGAAGGCGACCGCCGAACGGATGGGCGTGGGTGACACCTTCCACATGGCGCCCGTCGGGGTCTTCTTCGGCGACGGGCAGGACGCGGACGGCAAGGCCACCGGCGCACCGGGCGACGAGATGCCCGACCCCTACTTCGGCGGCGCGGGCCCCGCCCGCAGGGCGTGCACGGAGTGCGGCGAGTGCATGACCGGCTGCCGGCTCGGCGCGAAGAACACCCTCAACGAGAACTACCTCTACCTCGCGGAGCAGGCCGGCGCCGTCGTGCACCCGATGACCAGCGTCCGCGCCGTCGAAGAGGCTGACGGCGAGGGCTTCGCGGTCACCTGCGCCCGTACGGACAAGCGCAAGGGCGCGACACACGTGCTGCGCGCCCGTCACGTCGTGGTCGCGGCCGGTACGTACGGGACGCAGACCCTGCTGCACCGGATGCGCGACAGCGGCACGCTGCCCCGCCTCTCGGCCCGGCTCGGCGAACTGACCCGCACCAACTCCGAGGCCCTGGTGGGCGCTCAGACGATCGACCGGCGCTACGTCAAGAAGTGGGACGACGGCAGGAAGCTCGACTTCAGCCGTGGCGTGGCCATCACCTGCTCCATCCACCCCAACGAGAACACCCACATCGAGCCGGTGCGCTACGGCAAGGGCTCGAACTCGATGAGCGCGCTGACCACTCTCCAGGTCAATCACGACACCCGGCTGCCCAAGGTGCTCGGGCACATCCTGACCTGCCTGCGGCACCCGAGCCTGTTCGTGCGCTCGCTCTCCGCGCGCAAGTGGTCGGAGCGCATCATCATCGGTCTGGTGATGCAGACCCACGACAACTCGCTGACCACGTACCGCAAGGAGAAGGGGCTCGGCAAGGGCCTGCTCACCGCCCGGCAGGGACACGGGGCGCCGAACCCGGCGTACATCCCGGAGGGCGCCGAGGCCGCCCAGCACCTCGCCGACGAGATCAACGGCTTCCCGGGCACCAACGTCGGCGAGCTGATGGGCATGCCGCTGACCGCGCACTTCCTGGGCGGCTGCCCGATCGGGGACAGCGCGGAGAGCGGCGTCATCGACCCGTACCACCGGCTGTACGGGCACCCGGGCATCTCCGTGGTGGACGGTTCGGCGGTCTCGGCCAACCTCGGGGTCAATCCCGCGCTGACCATCACGGCGCAGGCCGAGCGGGCGATGTCGCTGTGGCCGAACAAGGGTGAGGCGGACACGCGCCCGGCGCAGGGTGGGCAATACGAGCGCATCGAATCCGTGGCGCCGCGCGAACCGGCCGTGCCGGAGAGCGCGTTCGGGGCGTTGCGGCTGACGGTGCTGCCCGTGCCGACGGTGCCGGCGAAGAAGCAGGAGTCCGCGAAGAAGCAGGAGCCGGCGAAGAAGGAGCCGGCGAAGAAGCAGGAGACCGCGAAGCAATCCCCCGAGTAGGCCGGAGAGGCCGGTCCAGGGCGTCCCCCGGACCGGCCGCTGCCTCCCCGCCGCAGCGGGGAGAAGGGCGTGACCGGGCTGCTGTCCCCTGCCGTCCGGTCACTCGCGCCCGGAGCGAGGTCCCACGACGCTGCCGCCTCTCCGCACAGGAGAATCGGGCGTCTCATCGCTCGGATGGCGCCGCCCCATTCAGCCGGACGCCCAGCTGACATCGGGGACACCGGGTCCAACGAAGCCCTCACGGGGCGGTCACGCGCCGTACGGGTGACCGCCCCGCACGCCCCTTCACGACCGCCCGCGGCACAGCCCCAGCAGCGTCATCGCGAGCTGGGTGCCGGGGCGGCCCAGCGCGTCGCGGTAGCGGCCGAGCACCTCCATCTCGCGGGCGAGTCCCCCGTGGCCCTCGGCCCGCGCCTGCTGGACGCGGACCGACACCGCTCTGCGTTCCTGCACGAGTGCGATGATCTCCGCGTCCAGCTCGTCGATACGGGCGCGTGCCGGCTGTGTCGCTTCGGTGATGCCGCTCATGGTGGTGTCTCCGTCTCCTGGGGGCTCGTGCTCGGCTCGTACTCGTGACGCGTACCTCGCCGGAGCCCGGGGCCCTCGCGGCCCGGGGGAGCGGAAATGACCGGCGCCCCGGGCCTTGATCGGCCCGATGGGGGTACCTCCCATGCCGAAGGCTATGGGGGAGCCCGGTCAGTCGCTTGTCAGTGGATCAAGCAGCTCGACCATGGCAGCCGGACGGGCCGGTGCCATAGGTAAACCAGAATCGCTTCCGGTCGGTCTGCTCGAACATGCGGGACATTATGCCCCGGCCTGTCACGGAGGCCAAGCCGGGCCGCTGCCGGGTCCCGGTAGAATCGGCTGTACATCAAGCCCCGCTCCACCGCCGTAAGGCCGAAAGGCAGCAGCTCCGTGGCTTCAGCGCCCTCCGCGTCCGCCTCCGCCTCCGCGTCCGCTTCTCCGGACGCCCCCGACGCTCCGGACGTCGTCCTCGTCGTCGACTTCGGCGCCCAGTACGCGCAGCTGATCGCGCGCCGTGTGCGTGAGGCCCGGATCTACAGCGAGGTCGTCCCCTCCACCATGCCGGTGCCGGAGATCCTCGCCAGGAACCCCAAGGCGGTCATCCTCTCGGGCGGTCCCTCGTCCGTGTACGCCGAGGACGCCCCCGCCCTCGACGGCGCCCTCTTCGAGGCCGGCGTGCCCGTGCTCGGCCTCTGCTACGGCTTCCAGTTGATGGCGCAGAGCCTCGGCGGCACCGTCGACAACACCGGCAGCCGTGAGTACGGCCGGACCGACCTGTCCGTCGCCAAGACCGCCTCCACCCTCTTCGAGGGCACCCCTGCCGAGCAGCAGGTGTGGATGTCGCACGGCGACGCCTGTTCGGCGGCGCCCGACGGCTTCACCGTCACCGCGTCCACGGACCTGGTGCCGGTCGCGGCGTTCGAGAACGACGAGCGCAGGCTGTACGGCGTGCAGTACCACCCCGAGGTGATGCACTCCACCCACGGCCAGCAGGTGCTGGAGCACTTCCTCTACCGGGGCGCCGGGCTCGCCCCGACCTGGACGACCGAGAGCATCGTCGACGAGCAGGTCGCGGTGATCCGCGAGCAGGTCGGCAGCAAGCGCGCGATCTGCGGCCTGTCGGGCGGCGTGGACTCAGCGGTCGCCGCAGCTCTCGTACAGAAGGCCATCGGCACGCAGCTGACCTGCGTCTACGTCGACCACGGGCTGATGCGCAAGGGCGAGACCGAGCAGGTCGAGAAGGACTTCGTCGCGGCCACCGGCGTACAGCTGAAGGTCGTCGACGCGGCCGACCGCTTCCTGTCGGCGCTGGCCGGGGTCGCCGACCCCGAGCAGAAGCGGAAGATCATCGGCCGGGAGTTCATCCGGGTCTTCGAGCAGGCACAGGCCGAGCTGGTGGCGGAGGCCGGCGCGGCCGGCGAGGATGTCGCCTTCCTCGTGCAGGGCACCCTCTACCCCGACGTCGTCGAGTCCGGCGGCGGCACCGGCGCCGCGAACATCAAGTCCCACCACAACGTCGGCGGGCTCCCCGAGGACCTGGAGTTCCAGCTGGTCGAGCCGCTGCGGCAGCTCTTCAAGGACGAGGTCCGGATGGTCGGCCAGGAGCTCGGCCTGCCGGACGAGATCGTCCAGCGCCAGCCCTTCCCGGGCCCGGGCCTGGGCATCCGCATCATCGGCGAGGTCACCCGCGAACGCCTCGACCTGCTGCGCGAGGCCGACGCCATCGCCCGTGAGGAGCTGACGGCGGCCGGCCTGGACCGAGAGATCTGGCAGTGCCCCGTGGTGCTGCTGGCCGACGTCCGCTCGGTCGGCGTCCAGGGCGACGGCCGTACGTACGGGCATCCCGTCGTGCTGCGCCCGGTCTCGTCCGAGGACGCCATGACGGCGGACTGGTCCCGGCTGCCCTACGACGTGCTGGCCCGCATCTCGACCCGCATCACGAACGAGGTCTCCGAGATCAACCGCGTCACCTTCGACATCACCAGCAAGCCGCCGGGCACGATCGAGTGGGAGTGACGCCCCCGTAGGGCCGTCAAGCGTGCTGCCGTCGCTCATTCGTCTGAGCGACGGCACGGCTCTTTCCGGCTGCTGCTCATTGCCGGACGGCGACCATGGCGGGGTGCACAGTGCTCCTCCGACTTCCGGCTTCCCCGAGTGGCTGCGCCCTCCGCAGGAGGGCTTCACGGTCGATGACCTCTTCCGGCTCTCAGAGCTCCCGCCGCACACGCAGCTGATCGACGGAAGTCTCATCCCCCGAAGTCGGCAGAGTTCGTTCCACTCGTCGTTCAACTCGCTGCTGTCGCGGGAGCTTCGACGTACCTGTCCCGAAACTCTGCGCGTGCGAGGCGAGATGATCGTCGTCCTCGCGCGCCACCAGGCGCTGGAGCCGGATGTCTGCGTGATCCGGGCCGGTGCGGACCGGCAGCGCGGGGTTGACCGCTACGAAGCCGGGGACGTCGTCTTGGTGGTCGAAACGGTCGACCCGGACTCGAAGATCCGGGACCGGGAACGCAAGCCGCAGCTGTACGCACGAGCGGGCATCCCGCACTTCTGGCGCGTGGAGATGTCCGGCGAAGAGGACCGCCCCGTTGTCTACGTCTACGAGCTGGACCCGACGACCAAGGTCTACGTCGTCACCGGCATCCACCACGACCAGTTGAAGCTGTCGGTCCCCTTCCGCGTCGACATCGACCTGACCGAGATCGACCACCTGTAGGCGGGCCCCGGCGGTAGGTTGCCGGGGTCCCGTCCGCGCAGCGGGGCCTGCACCGGTCACCGGACGCGGGTCAGGCGGCGGTGTGGCCCTCCTGTCGCAGGGGAGCGACGAGCGTCTCCGCGGCGGACCGGGCCAGCTGCGCGGCGTCCGCCACGTCCGCGACGGAATGGCAGACCATCGCCCCTTCGTGCAGGCTGAGGAGTTGCACCGCCAGAGCGTCGGGGTTGTCGGCACGGGCCTCGACGAGCAGCTGACGGAAGAGGGCGCGCAGCCACTTCTTCTCTTCCACCGCCAACTGGTGGCCTGGGTGGCCGGGTTCGGGGAGTTCGGCGTAGGCATTGACGAGGCAGCAGCCCCTGGCGCTCCAGTCGATCCACTCGACCAGGGCGTCGAACGGCGCCAGAACACGCCGCCTCGGGCTGCCGCGGTCGATGTCGTCCAGAGCAGACATGACGAGCTTCCGCCAGCGGACGTCCCGGGCTTCCAGGTAGAGCTTGATCAGCTCGTCCTTGGAGCCGAAGCGGTTGTAGAGGGTCCGTTTGGTTATGCCGGACTCGGCGGCGATCGTATCGACGCCCACGGCGTGGATGCCGCGCCAGTAGAACAGCTCGGATGCGACGTCCAGTATGCGGCGGGCCCCCGGCGTCAGGACGTCGTTCTGCCCGGCAACGGTCTCAATGGTCTTGTCAGCTGTCATTCGGGATGCACCTTCACAGGTCTGTGTAGTAGCCTTGAGGTTCACAGACCAGTGTAGGAGATGAGTGGTGTGCGACGAACGAGCCGGCGGCTTCTGGCGCTGATCATGGACATCAGTCACGGTGTGCACACGGGCAACGCCATCCGGCATGGGCTTCCCGTGGCGCCACCTCGCCCCCGGAAGCCGCAGTCCCAGGCACCCGAGGCGGCCACCCCGCGGCAGGCCGACAGGTCCCCCTCGTGATAGCGGCGGTACTGACCCGTTTCGGTGATCCTGAGGCGCTGCGGATCCTCGATGTGCCGGTTCCGCTCCCCGGTCGCGGCGAGGTCCTGGTGCGGGTGAGCGCGGCGGCGATGAACAACACCGACATATGGACGCGCGAAGGCGCCTACGGTCTGCCCGGCCGCCCCGAGGCGCACGCGGGGTGGCGGGGGCCGATCGGCTTCCCCCGCATCCAGGGCGCCGACTTCGCCGGGTCGGTGGTCGGTCTCGGAGACGAGGTCGATGCCGCTTGGGACGGCCGCCGCGTGCTGGTCGATCCGGCTCTCTACGACGGTGACGGCCCGGACTCCCATCCGGTCGGACTGCTCGGCAGCGAGGCGGACGGCGGCTTCGCGCAGTACGTCGCCGTGCCGGTCGAGCGCGTTCACGACATGACGGCATCCCCGTTGAGCGATGAGGAGTTGGCCTGTCTTCCCGTGGCGTACGGCACCGCGCTGGGAATGCTGGACCGCGCTCGCGTGGAGCCCGGTGAAACGCTTCTGGTGACCGGCGCTTCCGGTGGTGTAGGACTCGCGCTCGTCCAACTGGCCGCCGCACGGGGTGCTCGGGTCATCGCACTGACCACGGAGAGCAAGAGCGGCCTTGTCCGGCAAGCCGGCGCGCACGCGGTGATCAGCCGTGATGTTGCAGGCAGTGCCGCCGGCACCATCACGGCGGCGATCAGAGACCTGGCCCCCGAGGGCTTGGACGCTGTCGCCGACGTCGTCGGCGGGGCGATCGTGGCAGACGCTCTGCCGGCTGTCCGTGACGGGGGACGCTGGGTCGTCGCCGGTGCCGTGGCCGATCCGGTCATCGCCTTCGACCTGCGCAGGCTCTATCTCCACAACATCAGCCTGATCGGTTCGTCCATGCACACGCCGGCGCACTTCGACGCACTCGCCGCGGCGGCCGTCGAGGGGGCCATCGTCCCCCGCGTGGCCGCGCGCTATGAGTTGCGGGACATCCATGCCGCCCAGGCGGACTTCCTCAAGCGAACCCACGTGGGAAAGGTCGTCCTCATCCCGGGGCCCACCCCCTCGACGTGAGGTCGTCCGCGGCGTCCGACGGGCAACTGCTGGTGTGCGTCGGCCGGCGGGACAACAGTGGTGCCCTGGGCGAAGTGTCCGTACACCGTGCTGCGAAGGGCCCTACGCTGACCAACATGCCGACCCGTGTGCCGATCAGCGACGAGCTGCGTTCCGCGGTGGGCTCCCCTACGGAGGCCACGCTCCTGGACAGCAGTCCGCGCTCCCGGGTGTGGCGGGTCGGGCTGCGCGGTGGCAGCCGGGTGATCGTCAAACAGATCGCCGACGGCGGTGGCACCGGGCCCGATGGGGATGCGCGCTATGCGCGGGAGGTCACCGCGTTGCGGCTCGCCGCACGGGCGACCCGGCCGACCGTCGCCCCCGCACTGCTCGGAACGGACGCGGCGTCACGCGTGATGGTCCTGGCACACCTGGACGACCTCGGCGCTGCCGACGACTGGATGCCCGGCTACGCCGAGTCCCTCGCCCGGCTGCACGCGCTCACCGGGCCTGCTGACACGGGAACGCTCCCAGCCTGGTCCGGACCGACGGCCGCCGACGCCGAGTCCTTCGTCGCACTCGCCAAGGCCCTTGGCGTCCCCGTCCCACCCGGAGTGCCGAACGAGCTCGCCGGCCTGATCGACCGGCTCGACCCAGCGCCCCACCATGCGCTGCTGCACGGAGACCCCTGCCCCGGCAACGACCTGCGCACCGCCGCCGGCGTCCACTTCGTCGACTTCGAGCAGGCGTCGCTGGGCAACGGCCTGGTCGAACTCGCCTACTTCCGCATCGGTTTCCCGACCTGCTGGTGCGCCGTGTCGGTCACGGCCGCGCCGCTCGCGGAAGCCGAGGCCGTCTACCGTGCCACCTGGCGCGGCCTCACGGGCAGGGACGTTCCCGGCGATCTGGCCGACGCCTGCGCCGGATGGCTGATCCGCGGCGACGCACTGGTCGAACGCGCCCACCGCGAGTCCGTCGACGACCTCGCACGGGTACCTGCGGAGGACTTCGAATGGGGCTACATCTCCGCCCGGGAACGCCTCGTCCACCGACTCGGCGTGGTCGCCGACCTGACCCGCGACCACGACCACTTGCACGCCCTCGGTCACCTCAGCGCGGCTCTGGCCGTACGCCTGTTGGAACGATGGCCCACACTGCGCGCACTGCCCACGCAGAGCACACGGCCGTGGTACTGACACCTGTGTGATCACTGAGTGTGGTCGCCGGGGTGTACTTCTCCGCGACGTCGCTCACAGCGGGAGTCGACCGGCCCGAACAGCCCGAAGACCACCTCGGGACGATCAGACGCGGTCGAGGACGACCACCGGGATCTCGCGGTCGGTCTTGGTCTGGTACTCGTCGTAAGCCGGCCAGACCTTCGTCATCTTCGGCCACAGCTGGGCGCTCTCCTCACTGGGCGCCGTCCGTGCCCTGGCGGTGAACTTGTCCGCACCGACTTGCACCTTGACCTCGGGGTTCGCCTGCAGATTGAGGTACCAGCCGGGGTGCTTCGGGTCGCCGCCCTTCGAGGCCACGATCACGTAGGAACCGTTGTGTTCCTGGTAGATGAGGGGGAACTTGCGCTCCTGACCCGTTTTGCGGCCGGTGGTGGTGAGGATCAGACACGGTGCTCCACCCTCCCAGTCGTGGCCGACCTCACCGTTGGTCTCCTCGTAGCGGCGAACGTGCTCGTCCCCGAACAGCATGCGCGGGTTCCTCTCCCTCGGCTGATCTTGACGTTAACCACTCTGCGCACCTTCCGCAGGGCGGAACCACTCCTGCCAACGCCGCACATGTCTTGATTAGTCCCCGGCGAGCAAACCGCAGGTTACCCGCCTGTAGGCGGGCCGACGGCTCGGCGGTAGGGCCAACGGCCTTGCCCGGCTGCCCTTTCAGGGTCGGCCCGGAAATCACTCGCCCGTGCTCGCCTCGTCCGATACGGTCGCGGGATTGTTTTCACTGCCGGGAGCCCATGAGGTTCGCGTGTGGCCTCCCCGGCAATTCCCAGGCTGAGAGCAGGTTTCGTTATGGCATGTCGTATCAGTGAGCTGGTGCTCGGTTGCCGCGACCCTGAGGTGCTGGCCCGGTTCTGGTGCGAGGTCCTGGACTTCGTCGTGCTCGATCGCGAGGACGACGGCACGCTGGAGATCGGGCCGCGCGAAGGGTTCGGTGGTCCGCAGCCGACGATCATCCTCAGTCGCAGGGATGAGCCGGAGAAGGGGAAATCCCGGCTGCACATCGACGTCAACGCCACCGACCGCGATCAGGACGCCGAGCTCGAACGCCTTCTGAAGCTTGGTGCGCGCCCGGCCGACATCGGCCAGACAGGGGAGGAGCAGTGGCATGTCCTGACCG
>NZ_JBOHCV010000517.1:0-9634 GCF_050698815.1 Streptomyces sp. | reverse complement strand
GCGCTCGGCTGGACGCCGCCCTGCCCGGCATGGCCGGACGGCTGGCCGATGCCGTGACCAGCGCCTTGGCCGAGGCGGGGGGCGGGGGCGCGTCGCCCGAGGGTGAGCCGCCGCGCGTACTGCTGCTCGGCTGCGAGGAGTTGATGTACGCACCGCTGCGACTCGCCGTCGCCCTGGAGCGGCGCCTCGGGGACCGGGCGGCGGTGCGGTTCTCCACCACCACGCGGTCGCCCGTGCTCGCCCTCGACGACCCGGCGTACGCCGTCCGCACCCGCCTTACCTTCCCGGCACACGACAGCCCCGTCCATGACGACCCCGTCCATGACGAACCTGCCGGGGAGGCGCCCGCCACAGCCATGCGCCACGCCTACAACGTCGCCCCCGGCTCCGACCACCGGCGCCGTTTCGACGCCGTCGTCGTCGTGGTCGACTCGACGGCCGACACCCCGGCCCTGCACGCTCCCGATGGACTGCTCGCCCAACTCGCCCCGCACACCGGCGCCGTGCTGCTCGCCGTCCTGCCCTCCTATCTGCCCTCGCCGCCGTCGCAGTCGCCCGCGCCGCTGCGCGGACCCGGCTTCTCCTCCTACGCGCCCGACGAGGTCGGCTGGCTCCTGCAGGACATGTCGGACACACCGCTGGAGGCCCCGACCGAGGAGCGGGAGGAGGCGATGCAGAGCGGCGGGGCGCACTATGCCGAGTCGCTGCCGGTCGAGTACCAGCCGAGCGCCGAGTACGAGCGGCTCTTCCACAACGCGCTGGAAGTCTCCGCCGCCCGGGTCGCGCGGGCTGTGGGCACCGTGACCGAGACCGTCCTCGCGGAACGCGGCGCCCGCCCCGTCCTGGTGTCGCTGGCCCGCGCGGGCACCCCCGTCGGCGTACTGATGCGCCGCTGGGCGCAGCACGCGCACGGGCTGGACCTGCCCCACTACGCCGTCTCCATCGTGCGCGGACGCGGCATCGACACCAACGCCCTGCGCTGGCTCGCCGCCCATCACGACCCCGCCGACGTCGTCTTCGTCGACGGCTGGACCGGCAAGGGCGCGATCACCCGCGAACTGGCCGACGCCCTCGCCCCCTTCGAGGGCTTCGACCCGGAGCCGGCGGTGCTCGCCGACCCCGGTGGATGTGTGCGCACCTACGGCACCCGCGAGGACTTCCTCATCCCCTCCGCCTGCCTCAACTCCACCGTCTCCGGGCTGATCTCCCGCACCGTGCTCAGGGCCGACCTGGTCGGTCCGGACGACTTCCACGGCGCCAAGTTCTACCGCGAACTGGCGGACACGGACGTCTCCCGGCTCTTCCTCGACACCGTCGCCGCCCGCTTCGAGGAGGTGCGGGACGCCGTCACCGAGGACGTACGGGCGCTGCTCGCCGCCGACCGCGCACCCACCTGGGCGGGCTGGCGGGCGGTGGAGCGGATCAGCGAGGAGTACGGCATCGGCGACCTCAACCTCGTCAAGCCCGGCGTCGGCGAGACCACCCGGGTACTGCTGCGCCGGGTGCCGTGGAAGGTGCTCGCCCGCAAGGGCGCGGGCGCCGACCTCGACCACATACGGCTGCTGGCCGCGCAGCGGGGCGTCCCGGTCGAGGAGGCCGGCGACCTTCCGTACAGCTGCGTCGGACTCATTCACCCGCGCTTCACGCGTGGCGCCACCGGCGCGGACGGCAGGGCCGTCCGATGACCGCGGCCGTTGCCACCCCGCTCATCGCCAGCGACCTCGACCGGACACTGATCTACTCCGCCGGTGCGCTCGGCCTGACCGTGCCCGACGCCGAGGCTCCGCGCCTGCTGTGCGTAGAGGTGTACGAGCGCAGACCACTGTCGTACATGACCGAGACGGCGGCGCGGCTGCTGACCGGACTGGCCCGGCAGAGCGTCTTCGTGCCCACCACCACCCGCACACGTGAGCAGTACCAGCGCGTCCGGCTGCCCGGCCCGCCCCCGCGGTACGCGGTCTGCGCCAACGGCGGTCATCTCCTGGTCGACGGCCGGCCGGACCCCGACTGGCACGCGAGGGTGCGCCGCCGCCTCGCCGGCTGCGCGCCACTCGCGGAGGTCCGCGAGCACCTGCACCGCGCGGCCGGGGCAGGGACCGGCGACTGGGTGCTCAAGGAACGGGTCGCCGACGACCTCTTCGCCTACCTCGTCGTCGACCGGGACCGGCTCCCCGGCGCCTGGGTCAAGGAACTGGCCGCCTGGGCCGGGGAGCGCGGCTGGACGGTGTCACTGCAGGGCCGCAAGATCTACGCCGTGCCGGGCCCGCTGACCAAGAGCGCGGCCGTCGCCGAGATCGCCCGGCGCACCGGCGCCACACCCACCTACGCCGCCGGCGACTCACTGCTCGACGCCGACCTGCTCCTCGCCGCCGACCACGGCTGGCGCCCCGGCCACGGCGAACTCGCCGACACCGGCTGGTCGGCCGGTCACATCACCGCCCTGGCCGAGCGGGGTGTGGCGGCGGGGGAGCGGATCGTACGGGAGATGCACCAGGTCACAACGGCGGCAGGGCGGCAGGAGGCCACCCGCGGTGACCCCTGAGCACGACGCTCCCTCCCCGGCGGGCAGCGGCACGGAACTGTGCGCCGACTGCGCGAACTGCTTCGCGCTGTGCTGCGTCGCGCTGCCGTTCGCGGCCTCGGCGGACTTCGCCCTCGACAAGGACGCCGGGCAGCCGTGCACGAACCTGCGGCCGGACTTCCGCTGTGGCATCCACACCGAACTCCGTGAGCGCGGCTTCTCCGGCTGCGTCGCCTTCGACTGCTTCGGCGCCGGGCAGAAGGTCTCCCAGGTCACCTTCGGCGGCCAGGACTGGCGGCAGGCCCCGGGAACGGCACGGCAGATGTTCGACGTCTTTCCCGTCATGCGGCAGCTCCACGAGCTGCTCCGGTATCTGACCGAGGCACTGGCGCTGCCCCCGGCCCGTCCCCTGTACGGCGAACTGCGCCGCGCGCTGGAGGACACCGACCGCCTCACCCGCGGCAGCGCCCGAGCGCTGCTGGACATGGACGTGCCCGCGCACCGGGCGGACGTCAACGCCCTGCTGCTGCGCACCAGCGAACTGGTGCGGGCCGAGGTGCGCGGGCGCAAGAAGAACCACCGGGGGGCCGACCTCGTCGGGGCCGGGTTCGCGGGCGCCGACCTGCGGGGCGCCACCCTGCGCGGGGCCCGCCTGGTCGCGGCCGACCTCAGAAACGCCGACCTGAGAGCCGCCGACCTGATCGGGGCGGACTTCCGGGACGCCGACCTGAGCGGCGCCGACCTGACCGGAAGCATCTTCCTCACCCAGCCCCAGCTCGACGCGGCGAAGGGCGATGCCACCACCAGGATTCCCTGCGGGCTTCAGCGGCCAACGCACTGGTAGGGGTGGCCGGGCGGTCGGGGGCTCAGCCGCAGCACCCGCCTCCGCAGCACCCGCCTCCGCCGCCGCCCACGGGCTGCGGTGCGCTCGCGGCGGACCCGGCTGAGCTGCCGGACGCGCGCCCCACGGCGACGGTCGACAGCAGCTTCACGGTGTCCCCGTGTCCGTCCGGGCAGCTGGCGGGCGCGCCGGACTCCGCCATGGGACGGTTCAGTTCGAACTGTGTGTCGCACTGGCGGCACCGGTACTCGTATCGCGGCATGACGCCAGCCTATCCGGATCCGCTCCCAGCCCTCCGGTCCCGGCCCTCAGGGGCCGGACCGCTCACTGCCCGGTGGCCCGCTGCTCCCGGATCCGTTCGACGACCCGCTGCACCGTCTCCTTCACGGCGTCCAGCTCGGTGATCAGATGCCAGTAGTCCGGGTGCCGCCCGGCGAGGGACGCCACCGCGCGGTCGACGCGCGCAACGGCGTCGTCGAGCGGGCCCGCGTGCCCCGGGTCCGGTGTGCTGCGCCCCGCCATCGCCAGCCGCTGCGCGTCGCGAATGGCGAACCGGGTCCGTTCGACCTCCTTCGTCTGGTCGAAAGAGACCTCGTTGAGCCGCTGCAGCCGGTCGCCGGCGGCCTTGACCGCCTCGTCGGTGGAGTTCAGCAGCGCCCGTACGGTCGACAGCTGTGCGGTGGCGTCCGGCCAGCGCTGTTCCTCCCGCGCCTTCCGGCCCTCGGCCAGCTTCTCCTCGGCCTGCCGCACCGATCGCGCGGCCTGCTCGGGCACCTGCTGCAGGTCCTGCCAGCACGCCGCGCTGAAGCGGCGCCTCAGTTCGCTCAGCACGGGCTCCACCTGGCCCGTCCTGGTGTGCAGCGCCTGGGCACGCGTGCGCAGGGAGGCCAGCCGCTTGTCGATCTCCGCGGCTCGATCGGGCAGCCGCGCCGCCTCTCCCTGTACGGCTTCGGCCTCCCGCACCACGCGGTCCGCCCGCTGCAGCGTCTCCTGTACGCCGTGCCGGCCGGCGCCCTCGTTCAGCTTGGTCAGGTCCGGGGAGAGCGCGGCCAGCCGGCCCGCGAGGTCGTCGGCCTTGAGGCCGGTCGCCCGGGTGGCGTCCAGTGCGTTCGACGCCGCCAGCAGTCCCTGCCGGGCCCGCTCGACGGCGGGCGCGAGCCGCGCCAGCCGGCTCTCGGCCTGACCCAGCAGCGGACCGAGGCTCTCACCGAAGCGCTCCAGCTCCGCCTTGACCCGCTCCAGGTCCTGCCGGGCCTGCTTCAGCTCCGCCTGCGCACGGGCGGCGGTACCCGGGTCGAGCTCGTCCCGGTCCAGGTCATGGGCGTCGACGACCGTGATGTAGGCGTGGCTGACCTGGTCGATGCGGGTACCGAACTGCGCGAAGTCGGCGACCGCCTTACGGGCGGGGGCGGAGTCGTCGACGGCGCTGAGGGTCTCGATGGAGATCCGCAGATCGCGCTGGGCGGTGTCCAGGTCGTAGAAGGCGTCAGCGGCGGCGTCCTTGGCTGCCTGGGCTTCGGCCCGCTGCTGCTCCGTACGGCCGCTGCCCCAGCCCCAGCGGCGGGTGCCGCCGCCGTTCATTGCCGCCACCAAACCTCTCCCCGTGTCCCCGACTGTTGCCACCAGTGGATCGCAGGCCATTGTCCCACCCTGTGCCAACGAACACACGAGCCCGTTCGTTCACGACAGGGCAAATGACGCCGGAGCGGGGCCGCGGTCCGGGGGAGGAACCGGTTCGCGGGACAAGGTAGTCTGTGGCCTCGTCACGTTCCCGGGCGCATAGCTCAGCGGTAGAGCGCCTGCCTTACAAGCAGGATGTCACTGGTTCGATCCCAGTTGTGCCCACCACAGACACACAGGTCAGGGGCTCGCCATGCGATCATGGCGGGCCCCTGGCCTGTGCTGAGTGACGAAGTGGGTGACTACGGTTTTTCGGCTGCCGCGTCCCGCGGCGGCTGGCGCCGCAGCACGTACGCCGCCAGCGTGCCCATCGCGAACAGGGCCAGCACCGAGACCGCCGTCCCGTGCCAGGCCGCGCCCATCCACTGGGCGCCGAAGTAGCCGAGGCTCACGCTGTACGCGGCCCAGGTGAGCCCCGCCAACGCGGACCAGGGGACGAACTCCTTGGCCCGCCGGTGCGCCACTCCCGCCGTGAGGCTGACCACCGAACGCCCCGCGGGCGCGAACCGCGCCAGCACCACCAGCGCGCCCCCGCCGGCCACGAGCGCCTGCCCCAGCCGCTCCTGAGCCGCCGTCAGGCGGCGGGAGCGGGAGATGGCGCGGTCGAAGCGGTCACCGCCGCGCCAGGCAAGGCGGTAGGCGACCAGGTCGCCGAGGACCGAGGCGGTGGCGGCGCACAGCACCAGACCGAGGAATTCCGGGAGGTGGGCCGATTCGGCGGCACGGCGGGCATGGCTGGGCAGGTTCGCGGCGTCGGCCGCCGTGGTGCCCGCCACGGCGGTGGCGGCGGCCACGACGAGCACACCGCTCGGGAGCAGGGGCAGAAAGACGTCCAGCAGGACGGAGATCGCGATCACCCCGTAGATCCATGGGGATCCGATCAACGACCCCAGGATTTCCAGCACCCTCGTCCCGTACCTCCCCCGTGCGTTCCGCCGTCGGCAATGGTCAACTGCCGTCGTACAGCGTACGCCTGGAAGATCGCGACAGCGGGCGGCGGGGGCAAGGGGTCGATCTCAGCTCGGTATCGGGCCGGTCACGGGCCGGCCGGCCGCTGCCCGGGACCCGGACCGGCGCCGTCGGGCGGGGCCGGCGTCGCGGAGACCAGCGACCGCCGCAGAACCCGCTCCAGCCGTGACCCGCTGCCGACGCCCCCGCCGGGCACGCCCCCGGGGCTGTCGGCACCCTCGGGCACCGCCTGTGCCTGCTCCAGCGACAGGTCCGCCGACCGGCCGAAAAGCCGCAGCGTCATCAGCTGGTTGCCGAACCACGGCCCGCCGGCACGCTTCCACTTCACCGCCGGACGTCCCGCGCGCCCGTGCCGCGCCAGCGCCCGGCCGAGCCGGCGGCCGGCCGCGCTCCAGCCGAAGCGGAAGCCCGCCCGCATCACCGCCGGAATGCTGTTGTGCATCGGCGAGCAGGTCAGCTGCAGCACCCGCGACGTCACCGGCCGGGAGAAGCGGGGCTCGCTGATGTACGCGTGGTGCACGTCGCCCGACAGCACACACACCGTCGCCGGCGCCTCCGGTGCGCCGGCGACCTCCTCGATCAGTGCCGTCAGTGCCTCGAAGGAACGCGGGAAGGCGGCCCAGTGCTCCAAGTCGGCGGCGCGCCGCAGCCGTTCGCCGATCCTGGCCCAGCGCGGACCGCGAACGCCCCGGCAGAGCGCGGCGTTCCACGTCTCCGCGTCATGTATCGCCGGCGGCAGCAGCCAGGGCAGCGAGGTGCCGAGCAGCAGGTGGTCGTAACCGCCGTGGCCGCTGTCGCCGCCGGCGGCGGCCAGGCCCCCGTCACGCTGGGGGCGCAGACCGGTCAGCACCTGCTCGCGCAGCCACGCCATCTCCTCGTCGTCGAGGACCGCGCGCTGCTGCTCGTCGAGTACGCGCGCCGCCCGGGTGTCTATGACCAGCAGCCGCACCCTGCCGACGTCGCGCCGGTAGCTCCAGCGCACCGAGGCCGGGTGACTGTCCGCGCGTTCCGCGAAGTCGCGCAGCACCGCCGTGCCGTCCTCGGCCGCGCGTACGGCGGCGAAGAGCGGGTCCTCGGCGAGCTCGCCCGGGGAGAGGTTGCCGAGGTGCTGGTAGACCCAGTACGAGGCCAGCCCGCCGACGATCCGCTCGTGCCACCAGCCGGTCTCCCGGATCTCGCGGCGCCAGGCCTCGCTCGTGTTCCAGTCGTCGATCAGGTCGTGATCGTCGAAGACCATGCAGGTGGGAACGGTCGAGAGCAGCCAGCGCACCTCGGGGTCGAGCCAGGACTCGTCGTAGAGCTCGGTGTATTCCTCGAAGTTCGCGACCTGGTCCCAGGGCGGCTCCGCCAGGTCGCGGTTCTTGGCGAGCCTCGCCCGTACCGGCTCGGAGGTCTGGTCCGCGTACACCTGATCGCCCAGGAGCAGCAGGACGTCCGGGCGGGTGCCGCCCGCGATGGCCCGCTGGGCGAGGGCGTCGAGCGCGTCCGGGCCGACCGGGTCGTGGGAGCTGTCTGCGGGGCGGGCGGCCCACCGGCAGGAGCCGAAGGCGACCTCGAGGTCGTTCGTCTCGGGCGAGGGTGTGCGGATCGTGCTCGGGGGGAGGGCCGAGCCGGGCAGCGGCCAGACCGGTGCGTCGTCGAGCAGCAGGCGGTACGGGGTCTCCGTACCGGGCTCCAGGCCGACGACGGTGATCAGTGCGTAATGGTGGCCGGCGACCTGCCAGGTACGGGCGCTGCCGCCGGCGCTCCCGGTCTCACAGCGGACTTCCGCCTCGCAGGGGCCGTCGGTCTCGATCCAGATCGTCGCCGTGTCCTCGTCGACGTAGCGCAGCAGCGGCCCCAGGCGCAGCCCGACCATGGAAGTTCTCCCTCTGTCGTCCCGCACGGTACGGAAGCGTACGGATGGACAAGAGTAGACGGCGGGATTCCGCTGCTGAGAGCGCTGCTCTCCGTCTTCCTCGCACAGCACTCCGTGACGGGAGCACCGCTCCGGAACCGCCCCCTCCGCCGAGGGAGGGAGGGCGAGTACCGGGGCAGTGCTCTACGCCGTGAGTGGGGAACCGCCGGTCAGCAGGTGCCCAGCGCCGTCGTCAGTGCGCCCTTCTCGGCGGAGTCCACCGTCATGTCGTAGGTGTCCTTGACCCAGATCCACATCCGCGCGTACTCGCAGTGGTAGTCGGCCTTCGGCGGCATCCACTCGGCCGGGTCCCGGTCGCTCTTCGACTGGTTCACGTTGTCCGTGACCGCGAGCAGCTGTGCGACGTTCAGGTCGTTGGCGAAGGCCTGGCGCCGGTCCTGCGTCCACTCCTTGGCGCCCGAGCCCCATGCCTCCGCGAGCGGCACCATGTGGTCGATGTCGATGTCCGAGGGCTGGGTCCAGGTGCCCCCGTCGTACGGGCTGGTCCAGGAGCCGCTGGTCGGATAGCAGTCGCTGCCCGTCTCGACGCCGTCGCCGTCGCGCTTGAGTACGGTCTCGCGGGTGTCGCAGCCGTCGCCCTGGCTGGTCCAGTGCGGGAATTTGTCGCGGCTGTAGCCGTCCGAGGAACCCTCCGCCTGCTCGGACAGTCCGCCGAGCATGGTCGTGGCCTCGGCCGCGCTGGGCGGGGCGGGCGGTTCGGCCTGCGCGGGGGCGACGCCGCCGGTGAACAGCAGCAGTCCGGCGCAGGGGGCGGCGAGCGCGGCGAGAATGACCGACTTGCGTCGACGCGCGTAGATCGTGGTGCGTATGCGGTTCAGCATACGAACTCCCTCGGTGTGGGGGGATGTTGAGCGTTACGGAGAGGCGTGGGGCCTCGTTGGATCTGACGTTGATCCGATGGTGCCGACGCCGGGTTGCGTTCAGGCAGGCGTCAGGTAACAGCGTGGCGACGTGTTCACGTCACATCAAGAGTCCGGTCGCGATTGCGTGCGGTTCCTGGGGTGGGTGAACCCCAACCCCGCGCCGCAGCACACCGATCCGCCCTCTTCCGCACCGATCCGCCCCTTCCGCGGCCTCCGCTTGCCGGCCCCGCCCCGCCCCTTCTCGCGGTTCGCCGCGCGGCAACCGCCCGCCTGGCGGCTCGTATGGTGAACCATGCCGCTCGCCGCCGACGCCCTCCTCCCGGTCGACGCCACCCTCGGCGCCGTCCTGGCGGCCCTGCTGGTCGCCGCCGCCGCCATCGCCGCGTACGCCCGCCTCACGCAGGACGACGGCCGCCCCTACGCGCGCGCCATCCTCACCGCCGGACTGCGCGCCGCGGTCCAACTCGCCGCCGTCTCCTGGGTGATCGGCTGGGTGGTCGGCGCGGTGCCGACGCTGCTCGCCTTCGTCGCGCTGATGTTCGCCGTGGCAGTACGCACGGCCGGGCGCCGCATCACCAGCAACGGCTCCTGGTGGTGGTCCGCCGTCCCCATCGGGGCCGGGGTGCTGCCGGTGCTCGCCACCCTGCTGCTCACCGGGCTGGTGCCGCTGCGCGGCATCGCCCTCGTCCCCATCGCCGGCATCCTGATCGGCGGGGCGCTCACCGCGACGGTACTGGCGGGTCGGCGCGCGCTGGAGGAACTGCAGGCCCGTAAGGGCGAGGTGGAGGCGGCCCTGTCGCTGGGGCTGCTGCCGCGCGAGGCCCGGCTCGAGATCGCCCGCC
>NZ_JBOHCV010000516.1:0-6774 GCF_050698815.1 Streptomyces sp. | reverse complement strand
GTCTTCAAGGGCGAGGAGGAGGTCGTCCGCATCCTCCTCGCCGGCGGGGCCGACCCCCGGGCGGGCCGGCCGTCTGCGGTGGAAACGGCCCAGACGTTCGAAAAGGCGGACCTGCTGGCCCTCTTCGACGAAAGCGCGTGACCCCACGCCGGTCGCTCAGCCTGAGCTCGCGCCGACCCGCCGCACGACGCGCAGCAGGTACTCCCTCCGGTGGAGCGGATCGTGGTCCGTCCGTGCCCGCGCCGGGACGGTGCCGCGGACCGGCTGGTAGTGGTCGAAAGCCGATTCCAGCACGCTCTCACCGCGTGTCAGCGCGGGCAGTTGCTGCTGCAGCGCGTGCACCGAGGCGACCGGGATCGCGCCCTCCAGCACGTATGACGCACCGCGCGCAGCCGGCGCCTGCGGGACGGCTCCCAGCCGGGCCAGTACGGGCAGCAGCGCCCCGAAAGTGTCGGCCGGGACCTCCAGCCGGAAGCGGTGCATCGGCTCGTACACCCTGGTGCCGACCTGCTGGAGCGCGCTCATCAGCACCAGCGGCGTCAGGTTGCGGAAGTCCCCGGCGGTGCTGGACATGCTCTTGTCGAAGGTGCCGTGGGAGTGGCTCTGCCGCGCCCAGTAACCGGAATGCGTCATCGTGACCCGGCAGTCGGGGATCTGCCACCCGTGTACCCCCTGGTGCAGCGTTTCCCGCACGGTCTCCTCGACGGCCTTCATGAACGCGTACGGCATCGAACCGAGTTCGACCTCGAGCCGGAACTCCACGCCGGTGCCGACCGGCGCCGGCTCGACGCGCAGCCCGACCGTCGCGAGGAACGGATTGGGCTCCTTGTCGATGATCTCGAAGGCCGAACCCGTACCGACGAGCCGTTCGACGCAGATCGTGGTCGTCTCGCGAAAGGTGACGTCGACGCCGAAGTCGCCGGCCAGCGTCGCCTGGATGACCTCCTTCTGCACCTCGCCGTAGAGCGAGACGGAGACTTCACGCCGGATGTCGTCCTGCCGCAGGTTGATCAGCGGGTCCTGCTCGGCGAGTTGGGAGAGCGCGACGTGCAGCGCACCGTTGTCGGCGGCACGGCAGGGCGTGACGACCGTCTCCAGCGTCGGCAGGGCGAAGTGGTGGCGCTGGTCGCGCCGGTGCTGCTCCGGGGCAGCCGCTCGCGGTACGCCGACCGTGTCACCGATCCGGATGCCGCCCAGCCCCCACAGCTTGCCGATCTGCCCGGCGGCGACGGACGCGCGCCGGACAGCCGTGCCACGGTCGAAGACGCTGATCGCGGTGACCTTCTCCTCGCCGTCCCGGCCGTCGCCGTCCGCGCCGCACCGCAGCCGGTCCCGCGCACGTACCGTCCCCGAGAACAGCCGCACGTACGCGATCTTCTCCCCGGTCGCGCCGCGTTCGACCTTGAAGACGGTGCCCGAGACCGGACCATCCGCATCACCTTCGGCGGCCGGCAGCAACTCCCTGACGGCGTCGGTCAGCGCGGCCACGCCCGCACCGGTGACGGCCGATCCGAAGAAGACCGGATGGACCAGTGCCTGCTTGGTCTGCGCGGCGAGTTCTCCGCGCATCCGCCCGTACCCAAGCGCCGCCCCGTCGTCGACGTACGCGGCCAGCAGCGCGTCGTCGCGGTCGGCGAGCACCTCGGCGAGCCGGGTCGTGAACGCGTCGTCAGCCGCGCCGTGCAGGGTGAAACCGGCGCTGGAGGTGCCGAGTTCGTGCGCCGATCCCATGGGGACGATCGCCGGTGTCAGCCGCTCGGCGATGGCCCGCAGTACGCGGTCGTCCTGCGCGCCGGCGCGGTCGATCTTGTTCACGAAGATGAGCGTGGGAATGCGCAGCCGCTGCAGCGTCCGCATCAGCACGCGGGTCTGCGCCTGCACCCCCTCGACGGCTGAGATCACCAGCACGGCGCCGTCGAGCACGTTCAGCACCCGTTCCACCTCGGCGATGAAATCCGGGTGGCCGGGGGTGTCGATCAGATTGACGGTGACGTCGTCGACGACGAACGACACGACGGCCGACTTGATCGTGATGCCGCGCTGCCGCTCCAGCGCCAGCGAGTCCGTCTGGGTACTGCCGTCATCGACGCTGCCGATCTCGTCGATGACACCGGCGGCGTGCAGCAGCCGCTCGGTCAGACTCGTCTTACCGGCGTCTACATGCGCCAGGATTCCCAAGTTGAGTGTGCTCACGGTGCGTCATGTCCTCAAGATAGGTGGTCATTACCTTTTGGGTGGACATGAACGCTGCTCGCATTTCACTCTCCGTGATCGGTCGGCTCGGTCTGAGGCAGTGGAACAGACGCCGGCCGAAGGCGGCAAACGATTTATCGCTCTCCTCTCGTCACATCGATGGCTGTTCGCTCGTCACCGCACTGACGGATCGCGACGGGAGTATGTGACCGATGGACGACAGCGAATCTCTGGCGGAACGCTTCGAGGCTCACCGCACCCATCTGCGTGCGGTGAGCTACCGGATGCTGGGCTCGGTGAGCGAAGCGGACGACGCCGTGCAGGAGGCGTGGCTGCGGCTGCAACGCTCCGGCACCGACGGTGTCGAGAACCTGGGCGGCTGGCTGACGACGGTCGTCGGACGCGTGTGCCTGGACATGCTGCGTGCGCGCACCGCGAGAGCGGAGGACCCGCTGGAAGTGCGGTTGCCCGACCCGCTGGTGAGCAGTCATGACGGGACGGACCCGGAGTACCGGGCGCTGCTGGCCGACTCCGTCGGTCTCGCGCTGCTCGTGGTACTCGAGACGCTGGCTCCCGCCGAGCGGCTGGCGTTCGTACTGCACGACACCTTCGCCGTGCCCTTCGATGAGATCGCCCCCCTGGTGGGGCGTACGCCGACCGCGACGCGGCAGCTCGCCAGCCGGGCCCGCCGCCGGATAGCGGGAACGGCCGCGGTTCCCGGCACGGATCTCGCCCGTCAGCGAGAAGTCGTCGACGCCTTTCTCGCCGCCTCCCACAGCGGCGACTTCGACGCCCTCGTCGCGGTGCTCGACCCGGACGTCGTGGTCCGTTCCGACACCGGCGCCGGAGTGGCGGGAGCTGCCGGGGCGACGAAGGAGATTCGCGGTGCGCAGGAGGTGGCCGGACGGGCGCTCACCTACCGGCGGTTCTCGTGGTTCGCACAACCGGTGCTGGTGAACGGAGCCGCGGGGCTCCTCACGACCGTGGACGGTGAGCCGTTCTCCGTGATGGGCTTCACGATCAGGGGCGGGAAGATCGTCGAGATCGACATCCTCGCCGACCCCGAACGGCTGCGCCGACTCGTCCGGTCCTGATCGGTGACCGCCCGCGCCCGACTGCCCGGTGCCTAACGCGGCGGCGGGGGCAGCCGACGGGGTTCCATCCGTTCCTCGACCGCCGACTCGCCCTCGCGCGCGACGACGTAGGCGCCCTTCCCCGGCACTTCGGCGACGGCCTCGACCAGCTCGGTTCCCCGGTAGACCAGTCCCACGCCGTCGTCCGTGCAGTGCGTGACGGGCAGGGTGCCGGCCGCGACAAGCCGGTGCACCAGGGGGCGGCGTCCCGTGTCGCTGTCGTAGTGGACGCCGTTGCCGTAGGGGAGGAAGCCGAGCGCGTCGGTGAGCGGGCGCAGTTCGGGCCCGAAGGAGTCGGTGACGCCACCCTGGAACCAGCAGATCGACCCCGCGCTGACACCGCTGAGCACGACACCGGCCTCCCAAGCGCGACGGAAGACCGCGTCAAGCCCGTGTACCCGCCACACCGCCAGCAGGTTCGCCACCGAACCGCCCATGACCCAGACGACATCCTGTTCGAGGACGGCGCCCTCGACGTCCTCGAGGTTCGGCATCGGGAAGAGATGCAGCGGCGTCAGGTCGAAACCGGCGACCCGTGCGGCCTCGGTCATACGGGCGCTGAAGTGCTCTGCGTCGCCGATCGCCGTACCGACGTACATCACCCGGGGCCGCCGCCCGTGCACCCCGGACAGATCGACGGCGTGGTGCACGAGCGCGTCGAAGGCCACCATGGTGCGGTCTCCGACGCGGTGGCCACCGGAGGTGGCGAGGATCGTGGGCTCGGAGGCGGTCATGGCGCGCGACCTTAGCGGTCGTCGCGTTCCGGCTGTCAACGGCCTCCTGCGCTCAGGCACGACCATGTGGCCGACTTGCCCGCTGGCCGACGGCCGGTACTGGTCGCCCTGGTCCGGCGACGGTGCCGCCCGATCGCGCTCCTGACGCAGGCGCATCGTGGCGCGTCCGCGAAGATGGGACCGTTCGATCTCCTCCGCAACAGCGCCCCGGCACCGCCCGGCCCGGAAGGACAGGAACCATGACGGACAGCAGCCCGCACCGCCGCGTACGCGACATCGACATCGTCGTCTACGGAGCGACCGGCTTCGTCGGCGCCCTCGTCGCCCATCACCTCGACCAGGCCGCCCCCGAGGGCACCCGGATCGCCCTGGCCGGACGCAGCGAGAAGAAGCTCGCCGCCGTCCGCGAGGGGCTGGGCGAACGCGGCCGCTCCTGGCCGCTGCTCGTCGCCGACGCGCACGACCGCCCCGCGCTGGAGAAGATCGCAGCCGCCGCCCACGTGGTCATCACCACCGTCGGCCCCTACGCCGAATACGGCCGCACCCTGGTCGCCGCCTGCGCCCGGGCCGGCACCGACTACGTCGACCTGTGCGGCGAGGCCCTCTTCGTACGCGAGAGCATCGACGCCAACCACGACCTCGCGTCCTCCACCGGCGCCCGCATCGTGCACGCCTGCGGATTCGACTCCATCCCCTCCGACCTCAACGTGCACGCCCTCCACGAGAGGGCCCGCGCCGACGGCGTCGGTGAACTGACGACGACCACCTCGGTCCTCACCGCGGTCAGCGGCGGCGTCAGCGGCGGCACCATCGACTCCGCGCGCCGGCAGATCGACGCCATGAAGAAGGACCGGGCCGCCCGCCGACTCGCCCAGGACCCCTACACCCTCAGCCCCGACCGCACCGCCGAACCCGACCTCGGCCGCCAGAGCGACCTCGTCCTGGCAAGTGCCCGCAAGGCCGGCATTCCCCTGCGCGGCACCCTCGCCCCCTTCGTCATGGCTCCTTACAACAGCCGCATCGTCCGCCGCAGTTCCGCTCTGCGCGGCCACGCCTACGGGACCGGCTTCCGCTACCGCGAGGCCATGAGCGTCGGCCGCTCCCCGCTCTCCCCGCTGTTCGCGGTCGGGGTGGCCGGAGCAGTGGGCGCGGTCTTCGCCGGCCTGGCCCTGCCGCCCACCCGCTTTCTGCTGGACAAGGTCCTGCCCAAGCCCGGCGAGGGACCCAGCCGGCGGACCCGCGAGAAGGGCCACTTCACCTTCGACACCTTCACCGTCACCACGAGCGGCGCCCGCTACGCGGCCCGTTTCCAGGCCGACGGCGACCCCGGCTACAACGCCACCGCCGTCATGCTCGGCCAATCCGCGCTCGCCCTGGTGCTGGACCGCGACGCCCTGCCCGATGCGGACGGCGGCGTCCTCACCCCCGCCACCGGCATCGGCGACGCTCTGGCCGGCCGCCTGCGCGCAGCGGGCATGACCATCACCGCCCGCGCCCTCGGCACCGTACGGCCCGAATGACCCGACCTCCCCGGCGGCGCTCGCGCCTGAAACCACCACGGCGGAGCCGGCCGGCGGGCCGTCGATGTCAGCGGTCGGGTGGGGCCACCAGGCCGGATTCGTAGGCGAGGACTACGAGTTGGGCTCGGTCACGGGCATGGAGCTTGGTCATGGCCCGGTTGATGTGGGTTTTCGCGGTCAGTGGGCTGATCACCATGCGGTCGGCGATCTGCTCGTTGGTCAGGCCCTGCGCGACCAGGACGACGGCCTCGCGTTCGCGACCGGTCAGGCCCGTCAGCTCCGTTTCGGCGCCGGTGTGGAGCGGCTGGGCGACGTACCGGTTGATCAGCTTGCGGGTGATCGACGGTGCGAGCAGGGCGTCGCCGCGCGCGGCGACACGTACGGCGTGCAGGAGGTCTTCCGGCACGATGTCCTTGACGAGGAATCCGGCGGCCCCGGCCCGCAGCGCGTTGAAGACGTATTCGTCGAAGCCGTAGTTGGTCAGGATGACGACGTGCACCCGGGCCAGATCCGGGTCCGCGGCGATGAGCCGGGTCGTCTCGATGCCGTCCAGGACCGGCATCTGGATGTCGATGAGCGCGACGTCGGGCAGGCGCTCCTTCGCCAGCGCCAGGCCCTCCTTCCCGTCGCCGGCCTCGGCCACCACCTCGATGTCGTCCTCGAGGTCGAGGAGCGCCCGAAATCCGCTGCGCAGCAGCGGCTGGTCGTCGACCAGCAGGACACGGATCACGACGTACGGTCCACGGGGAGTTCCGCGTGAACGGTGAAGCCGCCCTCGTCGCGTGGTTCCGCCCGCAGGAGGCCGCCGAGGGCGGTGACTCGTTCGCGCATTCCGAGCAGTCCGACGCCGGGTGTCGGAGCGGTGGCCGGCGTGGCCTTGCCGTCGTCATCGACTCGTACGGTGAGGGCGTCCGGACCGTAGTCGATCCGTACCGACGCCGTAGCGGCTGCGGCGTGACGGGCGATGTTGGTGAGCGATTCCTGAACGATCCGGTAGACGGTCCGGTCCACCGCTGCCGGCATGCCATGTCGGTCTCCTTCGATCGACAGCGCCGCGTCAAGGCCGGTCATCCGAGCCCTTTCCACCAGCTCAGGGATGTCGTCGAGACCCTGCGGCGGGGTCCTGTCGTCGTCGCGAAGCGCCTCCAGGGTCGCTCGCAGCTCCAAGGTCGCCTCACGGCCGGCCTGCTGGAT
>NZ_JBOHCV010000515.1:0-16774 GCF_050698815.1 Streptomyces sp. | reverse complement strand
TGACCGAGAGCTGCCGGCCCTCCTCGTCGACGTGCTCGTGCCGCTCGTCCGTCAGCTTGATGGTGAGGCCCTTGTTCAGGAACGCCATCTCCTGGAAACGGCGGGCCAGCGTCTCGAACGAGTAGTCCGTGCTCTCGAAGATGTCCGCATCGGCCCAGAACGTCACCGAGGTGCCGCTCTCCTCCGTCGCCTCGTTGCGCTGCAACGGCGCCGTGGGCGCACCCATCTTGTAGTCCTGGGTCCAGCGGTAGCCGTCCGTCCGGATCTCCACCGAGAGCCGCTGCGAGAGGGCGTTGACCACGGAGACACCCACGCCGTGCAGACCGCCGGAGACCGCGTAGCCGCCGCCGCCGAACTTGCCGCCCGCGTGCAGCACCGTCAGCACGACCTCCACCGCCGGCTTCTGCTCGGACGGCACGATGCCCACCGGGATGCCGCGGCCGTCGTCCACGACCCGCACGCCGCCGTCCGGCAGCAGCGTCACCTGGATCGTCTCCGCGTGCCCGGCCATCGCCTCGTCGACGGAGTTGTCCACGACCTCCTGCACCAGGTGGTGCAGTCCGCGCTCACCGGTCGACCCGATGTACATGCCGGGGCGCTTCCGCACCGCCTCGAGCCCCTCGAGGACGGTGATCGCACTCGCGTCGTACGACGGCTCCACCGCCGCCGAGACGGGTGACACCGGCGGACCCACCGGAGCGGCGTCGATGTCGACGTCGATGTCGGGGGAGTTGTTCTCGGACTCGTTGAGATCGCCGGAATCGGCCACGAAGCGCCCTTTCTGGCACAGCACAGGCCGACTCCAGGGCATGGCGGAGCGGCTGCGTCGTTCGACATGTTCCGCAGCAGGGGCGGGTTGCTCACCAGTGTACCGGGGGCCGGACCCTGAAGGGGGGTTTGCCGGTGCCTCAGTCCGCATGTGCCGACCGGAACCGGCATCCGCCGACTCCCCATATGCGGACCGGGGGGCCAGAACGCTCACAGGGGCGCTCAGCGCTTCGGCCTGTCAACGCTCCATCACCGTGAGCGCCGTCACGCATCACCCGTACGTGTCCCCCGGACCCTTGCTACCCGGCGCACGCAACCGGCCACCACGGGTACTCGGCGCCTCCGGACCGCGCACCTTCAGCAACCTGACCGTGCCCTGCCCCAGATCCTCGTTCAGCCGCGCCACCAGCCGCGGCGCCAGCAGCCGCAGCTGAGTCGCCCACGCCGTCGAGTCACACCGCACCGTCAGCGCCCGCTCCTCCTCGTCGTACCGCTGCGGCTCGCAGTGCTGCGCCACCTCGGCCCCCACCAGCTGCGGCCAACGGCCCATCACCCCGCCCACGGCCGCCGGCGCCTCCCAGCCGCGCTCCGTGATCAGCCCCCGCACCGCCGCACCCAACGGCAACGGATCACGTCCGTCCCGGCCGGCTCCCGACCGCGGCCCGCTGCCACGCCGCACATCCCGCTTCTGCTGCGCCGCCGCACCCCGCGCCCGCGCCTGCTCCTTCGCCGCCCGCAACGCCACCCGCGCCAGATCCACACCCGTCGGCTCCGCCGGCGCGGGCCGCTCCGGCGCAGCGGCGGCCTCCGGCTCCGGCTCCGGCAACTCCTCACTCACGCCCGTACGACCTCCCCCTGCGACACCCAGAACCGCGCACCCGCCAGCACCTCCGGAACGTCCTCCGCCACCGCCGCCGTCACCAGCACCTGCTCACCCGGCGCCACCAGCTCCGCCAGCCGCGCCCGCCGCCGCTCGTCCAGCTCCGCGAACACATCGTCCAGGATCAGCACCGGCTCGTTCCCCTCGCTCTTCAGCAGGTCGTACGAGGCCAGCCGCAACGACAAGGCCACCGACCACGACTCCCCGTGGCTCGCGTACCCCTTGGCGGGCAACTCACCGAGCGTCAGCGCCAGGTCGTCCCGATGCGGTCCCACCAGCGTCACCCCGCGCTCGATCTCCTGCCGCCGCGACTGCGACAACGCCGCGGCCAACCCCTCGTACAACTCCGCGCGCGAGAGGACCCCCGGGCCACCGGCCGCCCCGTCCGCCGCACCCACCGGTCCCCGGTACTCCAGCCCCACCGGGCCGCCACCCGGCGCCAGCCGCTCGTACGCCTTGTCCGCCAGCGGCCGCAGCACCGCTATCAGCTCCAGCCGCGCCGCCAGCAACTCCGCGCCCGCCCGCGCCAGATGCTCGTCCCACACGTCCAGCGTGGACAGGTCCCGCTCGCCCCCACCGTGCCGCCGCGCCATCGCGGCCGACTTCAGCAACGTGTTCCGCTGCTTCAGCACCCGGTCGTAGTCCGAGCGCACCGCCGCCATCCGCGGCGAGCGCGCCGTGACCATCTCGTCCAGGAACCGGCGCCGCTCGCCCGGATCCCCCTTCACCAGCGCCAGGTCCTCCGGTGCGAACAGCACGGTCCGCACGATCCCCAGCACGTCACGCGGCTTGACCTGCGACGACCGGTTGATCCGCGCCCGGTTCGCCCGCCCCGGATTCAACTCCAGCTCCACCAGCTGCTGCCGGTCTCCCTGCCGCACCGCCGCCCGTACGACCGCCCGCTGCGCCCCCATCCGCACCAGCGGCGCGTCCGAGGACACCCGGTGGCTGCCCAGCGAGGCGAGATAGCCGACCGCCTCCACCAGATTCGTCTTGCCCTGCCCGTTCGGCCCCAGGAACGCCGAGACGCCCGGGCCGAGGGACACCTCGGCCCGGGCGTACGAACGGAAGTCGGCGAGCGACAGATGGGTGACGTGCATCGGACCCGTCAGCCACCCACGGGCGGGCTCACGTCCGCGCCCGGGGTGTCGCCGTCCACATGGTGACCGGCCGCCGAGACCGCGTGACCGCCGAACTGGTTGCGCAGCGCGGCCACCATCTTCATCTGCGGTGAGTCCTTCTGCCTGGAGGAGAAGCGGGCGAACAGCGACGCCGTGATCGCGGGGAGCGGCACGGCATGGTCGATCGCCGCGTCCACCGTCCAGCGGCCCTCACCCGAGTCCGCCGCGTATCCCCGCAGCTCCTCCAGGTGCTCGTCCGACGCCAGCGCCTGTACCGCCAGGTCCAGCAGCCAGGAACGGATCACCGTGCCCTCCTGCCAGGAACGGAAGACCTCGCGCACGTCGGTCACCGAATCGACCGCTTCCAGCAGCTCCCAGCCCTCGGCGAAGGCCTGCATCATCGCGTACTCGATGCCGTTGTGGACCATCTTCGCGAAGTGGCCGGCGCCGACCTTGCCCGCGTGCACCGAACCGAACTCACCGTCCGGCTTCAGCGAGTCGAGGACCGGCTGGACCCTGGCGACATGCTCGGCGGCGCCGCCGTACATCAGCGCGTAGCCGTTCTCCAGGCCCCACACACCGCCGGAGACACCGCAGTCGACGAAGCCGATTCCCTTGGCGGCCATCTCTTCGGCGTGCTGCTCGTCCTCCGTCCAGCGGGAGTTGCCGCCGTCCACGACGACGTCGCCGGGAGAGAGCAGTTCGGCCAGCTCGTCGAGGGTCGACTGGGTGGCCGCACCCGCCGGAACCATCACCCACACCACGCGCGGTCCCTTGAGCTTCGCCACCAGCTCCTGGAGGCTGTGCACGTCCGCGATGTCCGGATCGCGGTCGTAGCCGATGACGGTATGGCCTCCGCGGCGGATGCGCTCGCGCATGTTCCCGCCCATCTTGCCGAGACCGATGAGACCGAGCTCCATCACTGCCCTTTCTTTCACGATTTGCTACCGAGCCCGACCCTACGCCCACGGCTGTGCGCACACCTGTGGGGTACGTCCGCTCAGTTGTCGTGACCAGGGCATTCCGCCGGACGCTCAGCTCTCGGTCTCAGCCCGACCACCCAGCGGCTCAGCCCGACAACCGCACCGGCATGATCAGGTACTTGTACGCGTCGTCCGCCTCGACGTCCTTCGCGGGCTTGCCGCTCAGCAGGGCCGGCTTGGTCGAGGTGGTGAAGGACAGCTGGGCCACGGGGGAATCGATCGCGCTCAGACCCTCCAGCAGGAAGCCGGGGTTGAAGGCGATCGAGACGTCGTCGCCCTCGAGCTCCGCGTCCACCCGCTCCACAGCCTGTGCGTCGTCGCTCGAGCCCGCCTCCAGCGTGAGCACACCCTGCTCGAAGCTCAGCCGGACCGGTGTGTTGCGCTCGGCGACCAGGGCGACCCGCTTCACGGCCTCCACGAAGGGCGCCGTCTCGATCACCGCGACCGAGTTGAACTCCGTGGGGAACAGCGTGCGGTACTTCGGCAGATCCCCCTCCAGCAGCCGCGTGGTCGTCCGCCGGCCCGCGCCCTCGAAACCGATCAGCCCCTCACCCGAGCCCGAACCAGAGAGCGCCAGCGACACGTTGTCGCCGCTGCTGAGCGACTTGGCGGTGTCCAGCAGCGTCTTCGCCGGCACGAGGGCCACCGAGGAGATGTCGGGGATCTCCGGCTTCCACAGGAACTCACGGACCGCGAAGCGGTAACGGTCGGTCGAGGCCAGGGTGACCGTGTCGCCCTCGATCTCGATGCGCACACCGGTCAGCACCGGCAGCGTGTCGTCGCGGCCGGCCGCGATCGCGACCTGGGCGACGGCGGCGGCGAAGACCTCGCCGGGCACCGTGCCGGTCGCCTCGGGCATCTCGGGCAGCGCCGGATACTCCTCCACAGGCAGTGTGTGCAGGGTGAACCTCGAGGAACCGCAGACGACGGTGGCCCGTGCACCGTCTGTGGAGATCTCCACCGGCCGGTTGGGCAGCGCACGGCAGATGTCGGCGAGCAGCCGCCCCGAGACGAGAACCGTGCCCTCCTCCTCGACCTCCCCCTCGACGGAGACCCGGGCCGAGACCTCGTAGTCGAAGCCGGAGAGGCTCAGCGAGCCGTCCACCGCCTTGAGCAGCAGGCCGGCCAGGACCGGCACCGGCGGACGGGCCGGCAGGCTCTTCGCCGCCCAGGCCACCGCCTCCGCCAGAACATCGCGCTCTACCCGGATCTTCACCTTCAGCCGCCTCCTGCTGCTGTTGCCCGTTGCCGGGGACCAGTCTGACGCACGCCGCCGACAGTCGGTGCGGGTGTGGGTCAAGTCGTTGCGAGCCGGGTAGGCAGCAGTCGGCCGAGTTGTGCACAGCCCCCACTTCGAAACAGATTCCCCGGTCTAAATGAGTGGTCGTAGTAGTAGGGGCTGTGGAAACCGTGGATAAGCCCGTTTCCGCAGCTCAGCCCGGAGATTTTGTCCACCGGCCCTGTGGGCGGACCGGTGGACGGGATGGGGGGTTCTGTGGACACGGAAAAGTTCTGCACATGCGGTGCACAGGCAGGGGTGACTTCCCCACAGGGGTGTCCACAGAATTTCCGGGCTTTCCCACAGCCCGGTCAGGGGGCCCGGTGTGACGCCTTTCACTCGGACCAGTGAGCAGGCGTGCCGTGTTGCCGAACAGTGGACAGCGCTGTGGAGAAGCTGGGGACAAGATGCTGTTTCCTGTGGGCGGGCGGTGGACAGCGCGCTGTACCGCCAGTGGCGCGCGTCCGGGGATCCACACCTGTGGACTGTGGTTGCGCACAAGTACACAGGCGGCTGACCTGGAATGAGAGGTCGCCGAGGGGTCCTGCTGTGGACACTGTTGGGACAACTTCCGGGACCCACAGGGTGTGGACGCCGCAGTCGGCGGAATCTGTGGACCGTTCGCTGGTTTCCGTGTGCGCGGCAGTGGATTCGAACAGCGAAGAGCCCCCGGGGGAGTTGGTCCCAGGGGGCTGCGGTGGTCGGGCGGGTGCGCGTCGGGGACGCGGCGGGTGCGCTCAGGCGTTCTTGATGCGGTTGGTGAGCTCGGTGACCTGGTTGTAGATGGAGCGGCGCTCGGCCATGAGGGCGCGGATCTTGCGGTCGGCGTGCATCACCGTCGTATGGTCACGGCCGCCGAACTGGCCGCCGATCTTCGGCAGCGAGAGATCGGTCAGCTCGCGGCACAGGTACATGGCGATCTGCCGTGCCGTCACCAGGACGCGGCTGCGCGAGGATCCGCACAGGTCGTCCACCGTGAGCCCGAAGTAGTCGGCGGTGGCGGCCATGATGGCCGGCGCGGTGATCTCGGGGGTGGCGTCCTCGCCGCCCGGGATCAGGTCCTTGAGGACGATCTCGGTCAGCCCGAGGTCGACGGGCTGCCGGTTGAGCGAGGCGAAGGCCGTGACCCGGATGAGTGCGCCCTCCAGTTCGCGGATGTTGCGCGAGATGCGGGAGGCGATGAACTCCAGTACCTCGGGCGGCGCGTTGAGCTGTTCCTGCACCGCCTTCTTCCGGAGGATCGCGATGCGCGTCTCCAGTTCGGGCGGCTGCACGTCCGTGATGAGACCCCACTCGAAGCGGTTGCGGAGCCTGTCCTCCAGGGTCACCAGTGCCTTGGGGGGCCGGTCGCTGGAGAGCACGATCTGCTTGTTGGCGTTGTGCAGCGTGTTGAAGGTGTGGAAGAACTCCTCCTGTGTCGACTCCTTGTCCGCCAGGAACTGGATGTCGTCGACGAGCAGGATGTCCATGTCGCGGTAGCGCTTGCGGAACGCGTCCGCCTTGCCGTCGCGGATGGAGTTGATGAACTCGTTGGTGAACTCCTCGGAGCTCACGTAGCGCACCCGGGTGCCGGGGTAGAGGCTGCGGGCGTAGTGCCCGATCGCGTGCAGCAGGTGCGTCTTGCCGAGGCCGGACTCCCCGTAGATGAAGAGCGGGTTGTAGGCCTTGGCGGGGGCCTCGGCGACGGCGACGGCGGCGGCGTGCGCGAAGCGGTTGGACGCGCCGATGACGAAGGTGTCGAAGAGGTACTTGGGATTCAGCCGTGCGGTCGGCTCGCCGGGTCCGGTGGCGGGAGCCGGCTGCGCCGCGAGGGGCCCCGGAGCGCCGCTGGAGGCGGGCAGCTGCGCGGGGCCGTCGTAGCGGGGCGCGGGGGGCTGCCCCTGCGGTGGCACCTGGTGCTGGGGGTGCGGGTGCCGCTGGTGGGCGTAGGGGTCGAAGGGGGGCTGGGGGCGCTCGTACCGCTGCTGTGGTGCGTGCTGCCGCTGGTCGTAGTGCTGGTCGTAGCGCTGCTGCTGATGCTGTTGGGGGCCCTGCTGGTGCTGGGGCGGGTACGGCTCGCGAGGGGGTTGCGGCCAGGCGCCCGTCCGCTGCGCCGGGTGCGGGTAGTCCGGGTACGCGGGGCGCGGGCTGGGCAGGTCGCGGTTGGCGTAGCCGTCGTAGCCGCCGCCGTCGTAGCCGCTGGCGCTGTTGTCGTAGCCGCCGCCGTCGTCGTGGGGCGCGGGAGTGTGCTGCGCGGGTACCGACGGAGCGGCCTGCTGAGTCGGAGCCTGAGAGTGGGGCTGGGACCGCTCATCGGCTGTGGGAGCCTGCGAGGGGTCGGCGGGGGCCGGCGCCGAGGGTGCGGTGGCGGGACCCGTCACGGTGATCGCGAGCCGGATGGGCTGCTGGCACTCGCGGCTGAGGGCGTCGCTGATCATCGGCGAGAGGCGGCCTTCGAGCACGCCCTTCGCATATTCGTTCGGTACGCCGAGGAGGGCGGTCCCGGAGACG
This sequence comes from Streptomyces sp., assembly GCF_050698815.1. Classification (GTDB taxonomy): domain Bacteria; phylum Actinomycetota; class Actinomycetes; order Streptomycetales; family Streptomycetaceae; genus Streptomyces. The sequence continues at coordinate 9,253 of NZ_JBOHCV010000515.1, read as the reverse complement.
AGGACGAGTGGCTGGCAGTCGCGCAGCCAGCGCTGGTCCTTGGCCTCGACACCCTGACCGTCCGCGAGGAGTTGTTCCAGCACTCGTGGCCACACTGCGGCAAGATCGGCAGGCAGGTCGGCCACGGGGCACGCTTCTCTCACTCGCTGGGTGGTGATCTCGGTGAAGTCGGCCAGATCCCACGAATGTGTGGTTCTCGGACGGGTCGGGTGGGATGGGAAGTTCAGTCACGGTAGTCAGGCCGACGTGCACCATTCAAGTCGTTGTCCACAGGCTGTGCACGGGGTCGACGGCTTGGGGCACGTGGTGCCGGTCAGCGGTCGGCCGGATCGTCCGGCGGGCCGGCCGGCGGTTTGACCGGATGGCGCAGCCGCGCGTACCGTAACCAGGTCGAGTTGTCGACGGCTGCTGCCGCCTGCCTCCGATGGGCAAGATTCATGAGAGTGTTCGCATGATCATGGAGCGGTGCATGCAGCAGTGCACATTCGGGCGTTGCGAGCTACTCGTGGGCGCACGGTGACAGCCGATCGACGCCACACGTCAACGTTCCGCGGACATCGCGGGACACGAAGCATTCCTGGAGCCCCCGAGTGAGCAAGCGCACCTTCCAGCCGAACAACCGTCGCCGCGCGAAGACCCACGGTTTCCGGCTGCGCATGCGGACCCGCGCCGGTCGTGCGATCGTCGCGAACCGCCGTAGCAAGGGTCGCAGCCGCCTGTCGGCCTGAGCCGGCCCGACCACCGGTCCATGACGTGCTGCCTACCGAGAACCGGCTGAGGCGGCGCGAGGACTTCGCGGCCGCGGTACGCCGAGGACGCCGGGCGGGTCGCCCGCTCCTCGTCGTCCACCTGCGCAGCCGCGGCAGTGACGCTTCGGACCCGCACGAGGCGGGGGGAGACGATTCCCCCGCGCGTGCGGGTTTCGTCGTCAGCAAGGCCATCGGCAACGCGGTCGTGCGGAACCGTGTGAAGCGACGGCTGCGGCATCTGGTGCGCGAGCGCTTGGCCGAGTTGCCCGCAGGTAGCCTGGTTGTCGTACGAGCGCTGCCGGGCGCGGGTGAGGCGGACCACGACGAGTTGGTGCGCGACCTGGACGCCGCACTGCGGCGGCTGCTTGGAGGGCCCCCCTCATGAAGTACCCGCTGTTGTGGTTGATCAAGTTGTATCAGTGGACCATCAGTCCGATGCTCGGGCCGGTGTGCCGGTACTACCCGTCGTGCTCGCACTATGGCTACTCCGCCATTCAACGGCATGGCGCCGTGAAAGGGACGGCACTGACGGCCTGGCGCATCCTGCGCTGCAATCCGTGGTCGCCCGGCGGCGTCGACCACGTCCCCGCCCGGAAGCACCCGGTATGGCACCAGCGACTGCGTGACCGCTGGCAGCAGCACCGGACCCAGTCCAACGCCCAAGGAGCCTGATGAACTTCCTGGACACGATCCTCGGTCCTCTCTATACCGCTGTCTCCTGGATCATCGTCCAGTTCCACTCGCTGTTCAGCCTGGTCTTCGACGAGGACAGCGGATGGGCCTGGGGTCTGTCCATCTTCTTCCTGGTGGTGCTGATCCGGATCTGCCTGATCCCGCTGTTCGTCAAGCAGATCAAGTCGACCCGGAACATGCAGGCGCTCCAGCCGAGGATGAAAGCGATCCAGGAGCGCTACAAGAGCGACAAGCAGCGTCAGTCCGAAGAGATGATGAAGCTGTACAAGGAGACGGGCACCAACCCGCTCTCCAGCTGCCTGCCGATCCTGGCGCAGTCGCCGTTCTTCATCGCTCTCTTCCAGGTGCTGAACCACATCGCGAACAACCGGCCGGTGGGCGTGCTCAGCGCCGAGCAGGTCGACAGCGCCCGTAACGCGTCCGTCTTCGGCGCCCCGATCGCCGCGAAGTTCATGGACAGCTCGAGCAAGGCCGCCGAGCTGCAGGCTTCCCTGGCGGACATCCGGGTCGTCACCGTCATCATGATCATTCTGATGTCGGCGTCGCAGTTCTACACGCAGCGCCAGCTGATGACGAAGAACGTCGACCTGACGGTGAAGACGCCGTTCATGCAGCAGCAGAAGATGCTGATGTACGTCTTCCCCGTGATGTTCGCCGTCTTCGGCATCAACTTCCCCGTCGGTGTCCTCATCTACTGGCTGACCACCAACGTGTGGACGCTCGGGCAGCAGATGTTCGTGATCAAGCGCAACCCGACCCCGGGCTCACTCGCCTTCACGGAGCGCCAGGAGAAGCTGCGCAAGGCAGGCAAACTGGTGGAGGACCCGAAGGAGGCCGAGGCGCGGGAGGCCGTCGAGGCCGCGCGCGCCCGGCGCCAGCAGCCCAAGCGGCAGTCGAAGTCCCAGCGTCAGCACGGCAGGACCGACGCGGAAGCCACGACGTCGCTCGAGAAGGAACCGGCGGACGAGACTCCCGCGGCGGCCGGTTCCGACGGGGCGGGCGGGCCGCAGGCGAAGAAGTCCGGACAGAAGTCGGGGCAGAAGTCCGCCGGACAGAAGTCGACCGGGCAGGCCGGGCAGAAGTCGGGACAGAAGAAGTCCGGGCAGCAGCGCAAGGGCGGCCCGCAGCGTCCCAAGCACCCCTCCAAGAAGTAGCGAGAAGGAGCCCAAGCCGTGACGGAGACGACGGACACCACGGACACGACTGCCGCAGCGGACTCGGACGCGGTCTCCCACCTGGAGCAGGAGGGCGAGATCGCGGCCGACTACCTCGAGGGGCTCCTCGACATCGCCGATCTCGACGGCGACATCGACATGGACGTCGAGGCGGACCGCGCCGCGGTATCGATCATCAGTGACGGTTCCGGCCGCGACCTGCAGAAGCTGGTCGGGCGGGACGGTGAGGTGATGGAGGCGCTGCAGGAGCTGACCCGGCTCGCGGTGCACCGGGAGACCGGTGACCGCAGCAGGCTGATGCTTGACGTCGCCGGCTACCGGGCCCGTAAGCGCGAGGAGCTGGCGGAGCTGGGCGGCAAGGCGGCGCAGGAGGCGAAGGGCAGCGGCGAGCCGGTGAAGCTCCGGCCGATGACTCCGTTCGAGCGCAAGGTCGTGCACGACGCGGTCAAGGCCGCCGGGCTGCGCAGCGAGTCCGAGGGCGAGGAGCCGCAGCGCTGCGTGGTCGTGCTGCCGTGACCGAGCCGGTGGACCCAGCGGAACCGGCGGAGCTCGCGCCGGCTCCCGAGGCGGCGCGCAAGGTTTTCGGCAGGCTCCTGCCGGACGTGGTGCGCTACGGCGAGCTGCTCGCGGACGTAGGGGTACGGCGCGGCCTGATCGGCCCGCGCGAAGTGCCGCGACTGTGGGAACGGCACCTGCTGAACTGCGCGGTGCTGTCGGAGATCGTGCCGGAGGGCGTGACGGTCTGCGACGTGGGTTCGGGTGCCGGTCTGCCGGGAATCCCCCTGGCGCTCGCCCGCCCGGACCTCGACATCACGTTGCTGGAGCCGCTGCTGCGGCGTACGACCTTCCTGGAGGAGGTCGTGGACCTGCTGGGGCTGGATCACGTGTCGGTGGCGCGGGGCCGGGCCGAGGAGATGCTGGGCTTGCTGGAGCCGGTGCAAGTGGTGACCGCTCGGGCGGTCGCCCCGCTGGACCGGCTCGCGGGCTGGGGTGTGCCGCTGCTGCGCCCCTACGGCGAGATGCTGGCGATCAAGGGGGACACGGCCGAGGAGGAATTGCGGGGCGCGCGGGACGCGCTCCACAAGCTCGGGGTCGTGGAGACGTCGGTGGTGCAGGTGGGCGAGGGCGTGGTGGACCCACTGTCGACCGTCGTACGGGCAGAGGTCGGGGAGAGCCCGGGTGGCGTGCGTTTCGCCGCGCGACGGGCGAAGGCGCGCAAGGCGGCCCGGTCGGGGCAGGCGGCGCGCGGCGGTCGGCGTCGGCGCTGAAGCCTTGGAGAGCGCGGCATTACTCCATAAAAGCTCCTAAAACTACGCATTACGGAGTGTCGTCCGGGTGTGTGCTGCCCGGACGTGCATCGTGTTTCACGTGAAACGCCGCTCACTTTTGCAAGGAATCATCAACCGAGGCCGCGCCCAGGCCGAACAGCACGGTCAGAAATCCCCGCACCGGCCCCGCTCCACGGTGGATTCATCCACGACTGAGCGGGGCTCGCTGGTTCATGACACCAAAAGCATGGCAGGCTCTGTGCAGCACGAGCCTGATGTCGAGGAGAGTGAACCCTTGCGGTCCGACGCCAACACCGCGGGGCCGATGACCGATCCGGTCCCCGGCCCGCGTTCAGAAACGCTGGATGTTTCACGTGAAACTCCGCCCCCGATGGACGACACGCCGATCGGTCGCGCTGCCCAGCAGGCGGTGGAGGCGATGAACCGTGCTGGTGAGGGCCTCCCCAGGCCCGAGCAGACGCGGGTGATGGTGGTCGCCAACCAGAAAGGCGGGGTCGGCAAGACCACCACCACGGTGAATCTGGCCGCCTCTCTCGCCCTGCACGGCGCCCGCGTGCTCGTGATCGACCTGGATCCGCAGGGGAACGCCTCCACGGCGCTGGGTGTCGACCACCACTCCGAAGTTCCGTCGATCTATGACGTACTGGTCGACAGCAGGCCGCTGGCCGATGTCGTCAAGCCTGTGCCGGATGTGGAAGGCCTCTTCTGTGCTCCCGCCACGATCGATCTCGCCGGTGCGGAGATCGAGTTGGTGTCGCTGGTGGCGCGGGAGAGCCGTCTGCAGCGGGCACTCAGCGCGTACGAGCAGCCGCTGGACTATGTCCTGATCGACTGTCCGCCCTCCCTCGGTCTGCTGACCGTCAACGCGCTGGTCGCCGGCGCCGAGGTGCTCATCCCGATCCAGTGCGAGTACTACGCGCTGGAGGGGCTGGGGCAGCTGCTGCGAAACGTCGATCTGGTGAAGGGGCATCTCAACACCAACCTGCATGTCTCGACGATCATCCTCACCATGTACGACGGCCGGACCCGGCTTGCCTCTCAGGTGGCCGATGAGGTGCGCACTCACTTCAGTGCCGAGGTGCTGCGGACGAACATCCCCCGCTCGGTCCGTATCTCGGAGGCCCCCAGTTACGGACAGACGGTGCTGACCTACGATCCTGGTTCCAGCGGCTCGCTCTCCTATCTGGAGGCGGCACGTGAGATCGCCTTGCGCGATCCCCACGTGCAGCGGCGGCATGAACAGTCGGTTCAGCAACTGCAGCAGCAGCAACAGCACAACAGCACCGGGTCGGAGGGCACGCAGTGAGTGATCGACGTAGGGGACTGGGCCGGGGTCTCGGCGCGCTGATCCCAGCCGCACCGACGCCCGGCGCCGGTGAGACCGCGACGCCGTCGGTCGGCTCGAACGGCGCGACGTCTCCCAGCGCCGTCCCGCTGCTGCCGCCGGAACGTGGGGTGGCGGCGGCGAAGGTGACCTCGTTGCCCGACAGCGAAGCGCAGGGCGACGTTCCACGTGAAACGCGTGCGGAGTCGGACGCCGAGGCGGGGCCGGGGACCTCCGGTGGCTCGGCGGACGGGTCGGAGCCGGTCGGGGCGTACTTCGCCGAGGTTCCGCTGGAGGCGATCACCCCCAACCCGCGGCAGCCGCGTGAGGTCTTCGATGAAGACGCGTTGGTGGAGCTGGTCACCTCCATCAAGGAGGTGGGTCTGCTCCAGCCGGTGGTCGTACGGCAACTCGGCCCGGAGCGGTATGAGCTCATCATGGGCGAGCGTCGCTGGCGCGCCTGCCGCGAGGCCGGCCTGGAGCGGATTCCGGCGATCGTCCGGGCCACCGATGACGAGAAGCTGCTCCTGGACGCGCTGCTGGAGAACCTGCACCGCGCCCAGCTGAACCCGCTGGAAGAGGCCGCCGCCTACGACCAGTTGCTGAAGGACTTCAGCTGCACGCACGACCAGCTCGCCGACCGGATCGGGCGTTCACGTCCGCAGGTCTCCAACACGCTGAGGCTGCTGCGGCTCTCGCCCTCCGTGCAGCGGCGGGTGGCGGCCGGTGTGCTCTCCGCGGGGCACGCGCGAGCGTTGCTGTCGGTGGACGACGGTGCGGAACAGGACCGGCTCGCTCACCGCATCGTGGCCGAAGGGCTGTCGGTGCGGGCCGTCGAGGAGATCGTCACGATGATGGGCTCCTCGCCGAAGTCGGCGTCGAAGTCGAAGGGACCGCGCGCGGGCAAGCGGGTCTCCCCCGCGCTCGATGAACTGGCCGGCCGGCTCTCGGACCGCTTCGAGACCCGGGTGAAGGTCGATCTGGGCCAGCGGAAGGGCAAGATCGTCGTGGAGTTCGCGTCGGTGGACGATCTGGAGCGGATCCTCGGCCAGTTGGCGCCGGGCGAGGGCCGGGTGCTGGGCCAGCAGCTGACGGCGGAATCGGCCGAGGCGGACGCGGAGGACGCCGGGGACTGAACGGTTTCGCTCGTCTCCGACCGGCCGTCAGCCGGAACGAACTGTCGCCCCATGGATACGATGGATCCATGGGGCGACAGTTCGTTCCGCTCACCCTGGACAACCTCCCGGACCTGCCCGGGCGCTGTCGCGCCTGTGTGTTCTGGGAGCTGGATCCGGTCAGCGGTGAGGCCGCGGCGCGAGCCGGGCGGCCTGAGATGGAGAAGGAAGCCTGGATCTCCGCGGTCCTGCTGGAGTGGGGGTCCTGCGGGCGGATCGTCTATGTGGACGAGAAGCCGGTGGGGTTCGTGCTGTACGCGCCGCCTGCGTACGTGCCGCGTTCCTTCGCCTTCCCCACGAGTCCGGTCTCCCCTGACGCGGTGCAGTTGATGACCGCATGGCTGATGCCGGAGTACCAGGGTCAAGGGCTGGGCCGGACCATCGTGCAGACCGTGGCGAAGGATCTGCTGCGGCGGGGCTTCAAGGCGATCGAGGCGTTCGGGGACGCACGGTGGTCGGACCCCGCGTGTGTGCTGCCGGCGGATCACCTGCTCGCGGTGGGCTTCAAGACCGTACGCCCGCATCACCGGTACCCGCGGATGCGGCTGGAGCTGCGCTCGACCGTCTCCTGGCGGGAGGACGTGGAGCGCGCGCTCGATCAACTGCTGGGAGCCGTGCAGAAGGAGCCGACGCTCCGGCCGCTGTGAGCGGGACCGGTCGGGGAGCCCATCGCGTCCGCCGGCGGGGCGGTTTCACGTGAAACAGGGAGCGGCCCACCGCGCACTGCGCCGGGCCGCCCCCTGTTGAGCTCACTTCACGTCAGCTCAGCTCTGTCTCAGCTCAGCCGATGAACTCGGCGAGGTCCTTCTCGATCGCGGCCTTCGGCTTGGCGCCGACGATGGTCTTGACGACCTCGCCGCCCTGGTAGACGTTCATGGTCGGGATCGACATGATCCCGTACTTCGCGGCGACGGCCGGGTTCTCGTCGATGTTGAGCTTGACGACGGTCAGCTTGTCGCTGTTCGCGTCCGCGATCGCTTCCAGCGAGGGGGCGATCTGACGGCACGGGCCGCACCAGGCAGCCCAGAAGTCGACGAGTACGGGCTTGTCGCTCTTGAGCACGACCTCATCGAAGTCGGCGTCGGTGGCGGTCACGGTGGCACCGGCCATGGCTGGTCTCCTCATTTCTGTTGCTTGTGATGCGTTCGGCTGCGGGGGCGGTCGGGGTCGCTCAGACCGCCGCGGTCTCTTCGGCTGCCACTTCGGTCTTGTCCGGTTCGGCGACCGCGGTGCCGTCCAGCTGAGCGGCAAGGTAGCGCTCGGCGTCCAGGGCGGCGGAACAGCCGGTGCCCGCCGCGGTGACCGCCTGCCGGTAGGTGTGGTCGACGACGTCGCCCGCGGCGAAGACGCCCGGCACGTTCGTACGGGTGGAGGGGGCGTCGACCTTCAGGTAGCCCTCCTCGTCCATGGTGAGCACGTCCCGGAACAGCTCTACACGCGGGTCGTGACCGATCGCCACGAAGAGTCCGGTGACGGGCAGCTCGGAGCTGTCGCCCGTACGGGTGTCCCGCAGAGTCAGACCGGAGAGCTTGCCGTCCTTCTCATGGATGGCGGCTACCTCGCTGTTCCAGGCGAAGGAGATCTTCGGGTCGGCGAAGGCGCGCTCCTGCATCGCCTTGGAGGCGCGCAGGGCGTCCCGGCGGTGGACGACGGTGACGGACTTGGCGAACCGGGAGAGGAAGGTCGCCTCCTCCATCGCGGTGTCGCCGCCGCCGACGACGACGATGTCCTGTTCACGGAAGAAGAAGCCGTCACAGGTGGCGCAGTAGGACACGCCACGTCCGGACAGCTCCTCCTCGCGGGGCAGCCCGAGCGAGCGGTAGGCCGAGCCGGTGGAGACGATGACCGTACGCGCCCGGTGGACGGTGCCCGCCGAGTCGGTGACGGTCTTGATCTCGCCGGAGAAGTCGACGGCCGTCACGTCGTCGGGGACCAGCTCGGCACCGAAACGCTCGGCCTGGCCGCGCATCTGGTCCATCAGCTCCGGTCCCATGATGCCGTCAGTGAAGCCGGGGTAGTTCTCCACGTCCGTGGTGTTCATCAGTGCCCCGCCCGCCGTCACCGACCCTTCGAAAATCAGCGGCTGCAGTGACGCGCGCGCCGTGTAGAGCGCGGCGGTGTAGCCCGCCGGCCCCGAGCCGATGATGATCACGTTACGGACGTCGCTCACGGAACTCTTCCTTGTCTGCCGACTGCTGTGCGGGATCGTCTGTGAGGTTCTCACTCACCCCACCCAACGGATCCTAAGGGCCAGACATTCCCACCCGCGCCGCCCGTCAGGCGGATGGGCGGCGCGGGTGGTGCGGGTGGTGCGCGCGGGCGTCAGTGGCGGGGGAAGGTGCGGGTGGTCAGGACCTCTCCCGGGCCGGTGGCGTCACCGCTGACGCAGGACCGGTCGACGACGTAGGCGTCGACGCGCTGAGGGTCGCCGCGGTGAGGGAGGACGACGAGATAGCCGGTGCCGTTCTTGTACGGGGTGCTCTCGTCGACGGCGATCGGATCCTCTGTGCGGTCGATGCCCGCCCGCACGCAGGAGGGAACGGTCGTGCCCGCTCCCCCCAGCGGGTTGTTGCCCGGGCTCCGCTTGGTGCTCAGCTCCGGTTCGGCGGCCTTGGCGGACTTCTCCCCGGATCCCTTGTCGGCCAGCAGGCTGTGGACGCGCCGCTCCAGGGCGTCTCCGCCGGTGGCGCTGCCGTGGCCGCCGCGGGCGGTGTCCGAGGCGGCGGTGCCCGAGGTGGACTGAGTGAAGGAGTCGACGAGGAGGCCGCCGATGCCGAGTACGGCAACAGCGCCGGCGCCGGCGAGGACGGCGGCGCGCCAGCGGCGGGTCCGCTGGGACGGCCGGTGG
>NZ_JBOHCV010000514.1:0-6524 GCF_050698815.1 Streptomyces sp. | reverse complement strand
AGGTCGATGTGACGGACCAGGGTTCCGCGGACTTCGACGGCGACGGGCGCAGCGAAACGGTCGCCTCCGTACGCTGCCGCTCGATCACGGGCACGCCGCCCAACGGCCTCTTCGTCCTGGCGGCGCCCGCCAGGCCCGGTGCGGCCCCCCGGGTCGTCGCGACCATGGTCGCGACCAAGGAGCGGATGACCGTACAGGACCTGAAGGTCCGCGGCCACACCGTCTCCGCGAAGCTGCTGGGCTACTCCTCGCCCGAGGTACCGCGCTGCTGCCCGGACCGGCAGCGCAGAGTGAAATGGGAGTGGAGGGGCGGGAAGTTCGTGCTCACGCCCGCTCCCGTCGCGGGCAGCGCGGAGAGTGTCTGAGACTCCACGGACCGTTCTCCGCCGGGGCATTCGGCCACGCAGCGTCCGCCGTCGTCACTCTTCGTGCTGCTCGGCGTCCGGTCCGTAGACTTCAACACTGTCCGAAACCCGCCGCACATGGATGCAGTCCCCCGGGCACTCCTTGGCGGAGTCCACGACATCGTTGAGGAGCGGCAGCGGTACCGGAGTGGTGGCGCCCTTGTCCTGGAGGAGCTCGTCCCCGGTGCTCTTCACGTAGGCAAGACCGTCGATGTCCAGCTCGAACACCTCGGGTGCGTACTGCGCGCAGATGCCGTCGCCGGTGCACAGGTCCTGGTCGATCCAGACCTCTAGTGCGTCGTTCCCGGTGCTCATCCTGTGCCTGCCGTTCCTGCGCTGGGGACGGAAACGTGCCGTCCTTGACGGGTGTTGACCATCTCGACCCTACAACCGGCCGCTTTCGGATAGTGATGGGTGGGTATTCCCTGGGCGTGAGGGAGTGCGCAAGGGTGAAGATCAGACACACCCCGACCGTCTTTGTGATCTAGGGGTTTCAACCCGTTCCGGTCCAGGTAGGGTCAGGAAGCGTCCAGCTCCCCCTGGAGGAGGTGAGGACCGTGGCAGCCCACGACGACGACATCAACCGCGGCATCCGGCCCGGTCGGGGTTCCGATGACCCGTCCGGCCAGGTCGCGTATCTGGAGCAGGAAATCGCCGTCCTGCGCCGCAAGCTCGCCGACTCTCCGCGGCACACTCGGATTCTCGAGGAGCGGATCGTCGAGCTGCAGACGAATCTGGCCGGCGTGTCCGCGCAGAACGAGCGGCTCTCCAATACTCTCCGTGAGGCGCGCGACCAGATCGTGGCGCTCAAGGAAGAGGTCGACCGGCTCGCACAGCCGCCGGCCGGCTTCGGAGTCTTCCTGCAAGCGAACGAGGACGGCACCGCCGACATCTTCACCGGCGGACGCAAGCTCCGTGTGAACGTCAGCCCCGGCGTCGAGCTCGAGGAGCTCCGGCGCGGCCAGGAGCTGATGCTCAACGAAGCACTCAACGTGGTCGACGCCATGGAGTTCGAGCGGGCCGGGGACATCGTCACCCTCAAGGAGGTCCTCGAGGACGGTGAGCGGGCTCTGGTCGTCGGGCACACCGACGAGGAACGGGTGGTGCGGCTCGCCGAGCCGCTGCTGGAGTCCACCCTGCGCGCCGGCGACGCCCTGCTGCTCGAGCCCCGCTCGGGCTACGTCTTCGAGATCGTGCCCAAGAGCGAGGTCGAGGAACTCGTCCTCGAAGAGGTCCCCGACATCGACTACGGCAAGATCGGCGGTCTGCGCGGGCAGATCGAGCAGATCCGGGACGCGGTCGAGCTTCCCTACCTGCACCCGGATCTCTTCAAGGAACACGAACTGCGCCCGCCGAAGGGTGTGCTGCTCTACGGGCCGCCCGGCTGCGGCAAGACCTTGATCGCGAAGGCCGTCGCCAACTCGCTGGCCAAGAAGGTCGCCGAAGTCACCGGCAAGCCCCAGGGGAAGAGCTACTTCCTCAATATCAAGGGCCCGGAGCTGCTCAACAAGTACGTGGGCGAGACCGAGCGGCACATCCGGCTGGTCTTCCAGCGTGCCAGGGAGAAGGCGAGCGAGGGCACGCCCGTCATCGTCTTCTTCGACGAGATGGACTCTCTCTTCCGGACCCGCGGCTCCGGCGTCAGCTCGGACGTGGAGAACACCATCGTCCCGCAGCTGCTCTCCGAGATCGACGGTGTGGAGGGCCTGGAGAACGTCATCGTCATCGGCGCCTCCAACCGTGAGGACATGATCGACCCGGCCATCCTGCGCCCGGGACGCCTCGACGTGAAGATCAAGATCGAGCGCCCGGACGCCGAGGCCGCGAAGGACATCTTCTCGAAGTACCTGACCGCGAGGCTCCCGCTGCACACGGACGATGTGTCCGAGCACGGCGGGAATGCCAATGCCGCGGTGGACGCCATGATCCAGTCCGTCGTGGAGCAGATGTACGCCGAGTCCGAGGAGAACCGCTTCCTCGAGGTGACGTACGCCAACGGCGACAAGGAAGTGCTCTACTTCAAGGACTTCAACTCCGGCGCCATGATCGAGAACATCGTGGGCCGGGCGAAGAAGATGGCCATCAAGGCCTACCTGGACCAGAACCAGAAGGGTCTGCGCGTCTCCCACCTGCTCGCCGCCTGCGTGGACGAGTTCAAGGAGAACGAGGACCTGCCGAACACCACCAACCCCGACGACTGGGCACGCATCTCCGGAAAGAAGGGCGAGCGGATCGTCTACATCCGCACACTCGTCACCGGAAAGCAGGGCGCGGACACCGGTCGCTCCATCGACACAGTGGCCAACACCGGTCAGTACCTGTAAGCAGACAGCGATCCGGCTGCGGACGCCCCAGGTGGACCCCCGCCGCAGGTAGGGGGGAGGGCGTGCGTGGCCGGATTGTCTTGAGCAGTCTGAGGAAGTCCGCTGAGTGATCTCCCGACTTCACTCCGTGCGTCTAGGCTCGTCCGTACCGCCGCCTCGCGCAGTGCGGACGAAAGGATCACACACGGGACGGATGCGCAGCGGGACTTGAGCGGTGACCCAATGGCGGGCCGCCGCCGGGCAAGGAGGGCCGCATGACCGTACGGCGAGTAATGGGCATCGAGACCGAGTACGGAATCTCCGTGCCCGGTCACCCCAACGCCAATGCCATGCTCACCTCATCCCAGATCGTCAACGCCTACGCGGCGGCGATGCACCGGGCGCGCCGCGCCCGCTGGGACTTCGAGGAGGAGAATCCGCTGCGGGACGCCCGCGGCTTCGACCTGGCACGGGAATCGGCCGACGCCAGCCAGCTCACCGACGAGGACATCGGCCTGGCCAATGTCATCCTCACCAACGGGGCCCGGCTGTACGTCGACCACGCTCACCCCGAATACAGCTCTCCCGAGATCACCAATCCCCGCGACGCCGTCCTCTGGGACAAGGCGGGGGAGCGGATCATGGCGCAAGCGGCCGTGCGGGCGGCCGAGGTCCCCGGCACCCAGCCGATCCACCTCTACAAGAACAACACCGACAACAAGGGCGCCTCCTACGGCACGCACGAGAACTACCTGATGAAGCGGGAGACGCCCTTCTCCGACATCGTGCGCCACCTGACGCCCTTCTTCGTCTCCCGGCAGGTGATGTGCGGGGCGGGGCGCGTCGGGCTCGGCCAGGACGGCAGCGAGCACGGCTTCCAGCTCAGCCAGCGCGCCGACTACTTCGAGGTCGAGGTCGGCCTGGAGACGACCCTGAAGCGCCCCATCATCAACACCAGGGACGAACCCCACGCGGACGCCGAGAAGTACCGGCGGCTGCACGTCATCATCGGGGACGCGAACCTCTCGGAGATCTCCACCTACCTCAAGCTCGGCACCACCGCGCTGGTGCTGTCGATGATCGAGGACGGCTTCATCGCCGTCGACCTCGCCGTCGACCAGCCCGTACGCACGCTCCACCACGTCTCCCACGATCCGTCACTGGGCCGGCTGATCACGCTGCGCAGCGGGCGCACGCTCACCGGTGTGCAGCTGCAGATGGAGTACTGCGAGCTGGCGCGCAAGTACGTCGAGGAGCGCTGGGGCGCGGACGCCGATGAGCAGACCAGGGACGTGCTCACCCGCTGGGAGGACGTGCTCTCCCGACTGGAGCAGGACCCGATGAGCCTGTCCGGTGAGCTGGACTGGGTCGCCAAACGGGAGCTGATGGAGGGCTACCGGCGCCGGGACCGACTAGGCTGGGACGCGGCCCGGCTGCATCTGGTGGACCTGCAGTACGCGGACGTACGGGCCGACAAGGGCCTCTACAACCGACTCGCGAACCGCGGCAAGATCCAGCGGCTGCTGGACGAGGACGAGGTCCTGCGGGCCGTGGGCACGCCGCCGGAGGACACCCGCGCGTACTTCCGTGGCCGCTGCCTCGAGCAGTACGCCGACGATGTGGCCGCCGCTTCCTGGGACTCGGTCATCTTCGACCTGCCCGGCCGTGACTCTCTGCAACGGGTGCCCACGCTGGAGCCGCTGCGCGGTACGCGTGATCATGTCAAGGAGCTCCTGGACCGCTGCCGCACGGCGGAGGATCTGGTGAGAGTGCTGTCCGGAGGCTGAATGACGGCGATGACGGCTATCCGGAGCCGGATGCGGGAATCACCGGGGTGGTCCCCGGACGTTGGGAGAAGTGAAGGGCCTATGTCAGTCCCTGCTTGTAGGGTCTGATCTTGTACGTCACGCGTACACCGAACCGAGCGGGGTGAGGGATATGGCGACCAAGGACAGCGGCGGCGGGCAGCAGAAGGCCACGCGCCAGACCGAGGAGACCGAGGAGCAGTCGGAGGACACGCAGGTCTCCGAGGACCTCAAGGAGCGCCAGGAGGCGCTGTCGGACGACGTGGACTCCGTCCTGGACGAGATCGACGACGTCCTCGAGGAGAACGCCGAGGACTTCGTGCGCTCCTTCGTGCAGAAGGGCGGAGAGTAGGGCGCGTGATCGCCGTCCTGCGTTCCCGAAGCCGGGGGCGCGGGACGGATGACTTCTGTGCCTCCGGGTATGGTCCGTGCAGTATTCCAAGATCTCTTCTGATCCCGACTTCCGACTCGTGGAAGGAAACGTGTGGAAGCCAACACTCGTGGCACAGGGCGTCTGCCGGCCGCCTTCCTGACTCCCGGCTCGTCCTCGTTCATGGACTTCCTCTCCGAGCACGCCCCGGACACGCTGCCGGGCCGGCGCCCGCTGCCGCCCGTCGAGGGTGCCGTGCAGGCTCCGCACGGCACCACGATCGTCGCGGCGACCTTCTCCGGCGGTGTGGTGCTCGCGGGCGACCGGCGGGCGACGATGGGCAACGTCATCGCCCAGCGGGACATCGAGAAGGTCTTCCCAGCCGACGAGTACTCCGCGGTCGGTATCGCCGGTACGGCCGGGCTCGCGGTGGAGATGGTGAAGCTCTTCCAGTTGGAGCTGGAGCACTTCGAGAAGGTGGAGGGTTCGTCGCTGTCCCTGGAGGGCAAGGCCAACCGGCTCTCCACGATGATCCGCAGCAACCTGGGCATGGCGCTTCAGGGCCTCGCGGTCGTCCCGCTCTTCGCGGGGTACGACGTGGACCGTGAGAAGGGCCGGATCTTCTCCTACGACGTGACCGGCGGCCGTTCCGAGGAGGTCGGATTCACCGCCGTCGGTTCCGGCTCGGTCTTCGCGCGCGGATCGCTGAAGAAGCTGCACCGCGATGACCTGACGGTGCAGCAGGCGTCGACGGTCGTGCTGCAGGCGCTCTACGACGCTGCGGACGACGACTCGGCGACCGGCGGCCCCGACATGACCCGGCGGATCTATCCGATCCTCATGGTCATCTCCGACGAAGGCTGCCGCCGGCTCACCGAGGCGGAGGTCTCCGAGGCCGTCCGCACGATGCACGAGGGCCGGCTCGTGCAGCCCAACGGGCCGCAGGCCCCGCTCTCCTAATGGCCACGGGGCCTTCCGCGGCCTCTCAGACAGGACAGGAAGGGACGGATAGCCGGTGTCGACGCCGTTCTACGTCTCACCCCAGCAGGCCATGGCGGACCGCGCCGAGTACGCCCGCAAGGGCATCGCGCGAGGCCGCAGCGTGGTCGTGCTGCAGTACACCGATGGCATCGTGTTCGTCGCCGAGAATCCCTCGCGGTCACTGCACAAGATCAGCGAAATCTACGACCGGATCGCCTTCGCCGCGGTCGGCAAGTACAACGAGTTCGAGAATCTGCGCATCGGCGGTGTCCGTTACGCGGATCTGCGGGGCTTCACCTACGACCGGGCCGATGTGACGGCGCGCGGCCTGGCGAACGTATACGCCCAGACGCTGGGCACCATCTTCTCCAGTGCGGCCGAGAAGCCGTACGAGGTGGAGCTGGTCGTCGCCGAGGTCGGCGCGACTGCCGAGGGCGACCAGATCTACCGCCTGCCGCACGACGGATCGATCGTGGACGAGCACGGCTCGGTCGCGGTCGGCGGCAATGCGGAACAGATCAGTGCGTATCTCGATCAGCGGCATCGTGACGGGATGACGCTCGCGGAGGCGCTGAAGCTGGCCGTGCAGTCGCTGTCCCGCGACACGAACGGCAGCGAGCGGGAGATCCCCGCGGAGCGGCTCGAGGTGGCGGTGCTCGAC
>NZ_JBOHCV010000513.1:0-3089 GCF_050698815.1 Streptomyces sp. | reverse complement strand
GTGCACCACCGTCCACTGTCGCGCGCCGTCGCCCAGCAGGGGTGCGGCGTCCCGCGCGGGAGCGCCCAGCATCAGCCGTACGAGCGCCGCCGAGCGCTGCTCCTCCGCCGCCGCCACCCGCCGCTCGGTGAGCAGCGAGAGCAGCACGACGGCCACCCCGGCGATGGCTCCGTCGGTGCCGTCCCGGTGTGGTGCGCACAGGCCGAGCGCGAGCGGTTTGCGCCCGCCCAGTCCGTAGACGCTCAGCCGCGAATCACCGAGCGCGCCCGCCGCGGAGGACGGACCGGGGCGCAGCAGTCCGGTGAGCGAGGCGAGTTCGGCACGGGCTGCCGACGAGGGAGGTGTCCCCGCGGCGGCGAGTTCGGTGCCGTCCGGTCCCAGCAGCACGGCCCACGCCTCCAGGTGCTGCGCCAGCTGTCCGAGCACTGCGTGTACGGGATGCGCCCGTGCGGCAGCGGCGGCCAGGGTCTGCTGGGCCTCGCTGAGTCTGCGAAGCGCCTGGTGGCGGCGGTGGGCCAGGGCCTGCCAGAAAGCGCGGGCGACCGCCGTGAACGGCGTGCCGCGCGGGACCTCGATCAGCGGCAGTCCGTGCCGTTCGCAGGCGTCCGCCAGCGCGGCCGGAACACGTTCGTGCACGGGTGCGATGCCGAAGCCGAGCGCTGCCGCGCCCGCCTGGACGGAGCGCTCGGCGTAGCGCTCCCAGTGCGCGGCGGCCGCGCCGTCCGGACAGTGGACCCCCGCACTCAGCAGCAGCTCACCGCCGAGCAGGTACGGCAGCGGGTCGGCCATCTCGCTGGTGTGCACCGCGTGCACGACCGCCTCGGCCCGCACCGGTCCCGCGACCTGCCGCAGGCCCAGCACGGGATCACCCGTCAGCGCGGCGAGCGGCACCGGGACGGTGGGCGGGACCAGCTCCTGCACGGGCACTCCCATGGACGATTCATACAGCGGAAGACGAGGTGAATGGAGGAAACGTACACTTCCTGGCTGCCTCGGCGACACCTAGGCTCACCGCCCAGAACCTCCCCGCCCCCGTCCCCCTGGTCTCACCTTCCCCTCCCCTCCCCTTCCCTCCCCTTCCCCTCGGCCCGAGGAGCGCGCTCATGGTTGTCGATTACGCAGTGATCATTCTTTATCTCGTGGGCATGCTCGCGGTCGGCTGGTGGGGGATGCGCCGCGCCAAGTCCAAGAGCGAGTTCCTCGTGGCCGGCCGCCGGCTGGGCCCCTCGCTCTACTCCGGCACGATGGCGGCCATCGTCCTTGGCGGCGCCTCCACCATCGGCGGTGTCGGGCTCGGCTACCAGTACGGTCTGTCCGGCGCCTGGCTGGTCTTCACCATCGGCTTCGGACTGCTGGCGCTGAGCATCTTCTTCTCCGCCCGCATCTCCCGGCTGAAGGTCTACACGGTCAGCCAGATGCTCGACCTGCGCTACGGCGGCTCGTCCTCGGTGATCTCCGGGCTGGTGATGTGGGCGTACACGCTGATGCTCGCGGTCACCTCGACGATCGCCTACGCGACCATCTTCGACGTCATATTCGGTCTCGACAGGACGCTGGCGATCATGCTGGGCGGCGCCGTCGTCATCGCGTACTCCACGCTCGGCGGCATGTGGTCGATCACGCTGACGGACATGGTGCAGTTCGTGGTCAAGTCGGTCGGCGTGCTGCTCCTGCTGCTGCCCATCGCGGTCTACAAGGCGGGTGGCATCGACGGCATGCGCGAGCAGCTGCCCGACGACTACTTCTCGCCGATGAACATCGGCGTCCAGACGGTCTTCACCTACGTGCTCATCTACTCGTTCGGCATGCTGATCGGACAGGACATCTGGCAGCGGGTGTTCACGGCCCGCAGCGACACCGTCGCCAAGCGGGGCGGCACGGTCGCCGGCGTGTACTGCCTCGTGTACGCCATCGCCGGTGCCGCCATCGGCACCGCGACCAAGGTGCTCCACCCCCATCTCGACAGCCCCGACGCCGCCTTCGCGACCATCGTCGGAGAGACACTGCCCGTCGGAGTGAAGGGGCTTGTGCTGGCGGCCGCGCTGTCGGCGGTCATGTCCACCTCGTCGGGGGCGCTGATCGCCTGCGCGACGGTCGCCAACAACGACATCTGGATGCGGCTGCGCCGTACCGTCGTGCCGGGGGGCGGCGTCCGCGACGAGACGCACGACGAGGTGCGCGGCAACCGGATCTTCATTTTGGTCATGGGCGCCGCGGTCGTCGCCATATCCATCGCGCTCAACGACGTGGTCGAGGCGCTGACGGTGGCGTACAACCTGCTGGTGGGCGGTCTGCTGGTGCCCATCCTGGGCGGCCTGGTCTGGAAGCGCGGCACCGCCGTCGGCGCGCTGTCGGCCACCGTGGTGGGAGGCGTGACCGTCGTCGCGGTCATGGCCTGGAAGGGCGTACTCGCCAACGAGGCCATCTATTACGGGCTGTTGGCGTCCCTCGTCACCCACATCGCGGTGAGCCTGATCAGCAAGCCGACCGACCCCGCGGTGCTGGCCGCCTGGCGCGCACGGCTGGCGGGCGAGGCACGCGCGGACGAGAGGACCGACGCCCCCGCTGAGGTCTGACGGGCCGGACCGTACGAGGCGACACGTCACGAACAACACGAACGACGCGGCGGCACGGCAGCACCGAGGCCATGCCGCCGCATTCCGAAGAAGGGCGCGAACCACAGCATGACCCCCGAAGTCCGCACCGGCGGCGATCTCGTCGCCGAGTCCCTGACCGCGCTCGGCGCCACCACCGTCTTCGGACTGCCGGGACAGCACGCGCTGGGCGTGTTCGACGCCTTGCGCCGGTCCACGCTCTCCTACGTGGGACTACGGGTGGAGAACAACGCGGGCTTCGCCGCCGACGCCTACGGACGGCTGACCGGTGGCGTCACCCCGCTGCTGGTGTCCACCGGCCCGGGCGCCCTGATGTCGCTCGCCGCACTGCAGGAGTCGGCGGCGGCCTCCGCGCCCGTGCTGGGCATCAGCAGCCAGGTGCCCACCGCCGGCCTCGGTGGCGCCCGTAAGGGCTATCTGCACGAACTCCGCGACCAGCAAGCGTCCTTCCGTGACGTCGTCAAATCGGTGCAC
>NZ_JBOHCV010000512.1:0-13793 GCF_050698815.1 Streptomyces sp. | reverse complement strand
GGCCCGCACCGATGCCCGCCTCCACGGCCGCGCCGGCGTCGTCGACGTGCACATGCACGCTCCACAGTCGGTCACCGCCGCCGACGACGAGTGAGTCGCCGAGGCCGTCCAGGCGTTCCCGCAGGGCGGCGACGGCCGCGTCGCCGGCCTCGAGGAGATACATCACCTCGTACGACGGTCCGCCCTCCCCCTTCGGTCCGGCCGCCCCGGGCACGTCCGACAGGCCGCCTTCGGGCGGACCGTGCAGCTCCAGGATTTCGCGGGACCGGAGCGGGGTGCCGGGGTCCGTCAGCGCGTCGGCCAGGGCGCCGAGCACTGCGACCAGGCCGCTGCCACCGGCGTCGACCACTCCGGCCCGGCGCAGCACGTCCAGCTGTCCGGTCGTCTCCGACAGCGCGGTACGGGCGCCCTCGTACGCGGCACGCGCCACCGCGTCCGGCTCCTCTCCGGCTGCGCGGGCGGCCGCGGCGGCCGCGGCCCCGGCCACGGTCAGCATCGTCCCCTCGACGGGGTGGGCCACCGCCCGGTAGGCGGACCGCGCCGCCTGCCGCAGTGCCTCGGCCAACCGGTCTCCGTCACCGGTGTGTTCATCCTTCTCCGGGCCGTCTCCCGCGCCGTAGACCTCCGCCATGCCACGCAGCAACTGGGCCAGGATCGTGCCGGAGTTGCCGCAGGCACCGAGCAGCGCACCGCGGGCCAGGACACGGAGCGGAGGCCCGGGTGATCCGGGGGACCCGGATGGCCCGTGACCGTCCGCCTCGAGGTCGCGGGCGGCCGCGTCCAGCGTGCGGTAGAGGTTGGTGCCCGTGTCGCCGTCGGCCACCGGGAAGACGTTGATCGCGTCGATCTCCTCCCGGCCTTCACCGACCGCCTCCAGAGCGAGCGCGACCCATGCCCGTACCGCCGTGGAGTCGAACGGGTGCGGCACGTGAGAACCTCCTACGGTCGGTAACACTGACGACTTCCCGAAGGTTAGTGCCCCTCCCGGCAAGCTTTGCCCTGTCGCGCCGTCCATCACGCACGCTCGCCGCGTTGGCCAAAAGCCCTGGTAGCTCCGCTACAAGGACTTCCGGCCGCCTTGCGATCGCACGCACTGGACGACGCTCCCCAACGGGCAAACATTGCCGGTCACGACACTAGATCCTGACCGGCGAGTAGCACCCCTCTCCCCCGGGAACACCCGTTCCGCAGCGGGCGGCTGTGGGCTGGTTTCGCCGTTCGTGAGCAGCCGTTGTATGCTGCTCCGGTTGCCTGATGACTATCGGGCGTCATTTCCTCCCTGGCAGTGCCGGTCAGTCTCTGTGCCGGTGTCGCCGGGAATTTCCGTACCATCTGAAGTCTTTGGAGTGACCCGTGGCTGCCAACTGCGACGTCTGCGGCAAGGGGCCGGGCTTCGGCAACAGCATCTCCCACTCGCACCGCCGCACCCCGCGTCGCTGGAACCCGAACATCCAGCGCGTGCGTGCAGTGGTCGGCGGGACGCCGAAGCGCCTCAACGCCTGCACCTCGTGCATCAAGGCCGGCAAGGTCTCGCGCTGACGCAGCGCGGCCACCTAGCTGGTTGCTTCAAGGACCGGTCCATCTCACGACGGACCGGTCCTTTGCTGTGCGGTCAGTGCTGTGCGGTCAGCCGGTGCGGAGCCGCCAGGCGTGGTCGACCGGGCCCAGGCCCGCCCCCAGCGGGAAGCCCGCCGCGATCGCACCCGTGACGTACTCCTTGGCCGCGCCGGCCGCCTCCGGTACCGACGCCCCGCGCGCCAGCTGCGCCGCGAGGGCACTGGCGAGGGTGCAGCCGGTGCCATGGGTGTGCCGGTTGTCGTACCGGAGTGCGCGCAGCCAGTACTCCTCACGGCCATCGGTCAGCAGGTCGACGGCCTCGCCGCCGGCACGCAGGTGACCGCCCTTGATCAGTGCCCAGCGGGGCCCGTACGAGAGCACCGCCGCGGCGGCTTCCCGCAGGCCGTCCTCGTCTGCGACGCGTACGCCCGTGAGCTGGGTGACCTCGTCGAGGTTGGGGGTGACGACGGTCGCCGTCGGCAGCAGCTCGGTGCGTACCGATTCCAGAGCGTCCTGGGCGAGTAGCGAGTCGCCGTGCTTGGAGACCCCCACCGGGTCGATGACGACGGGCACGGACACCCCGGCGAGCAGCCCGGCCACCGTCCCGACCAGCTCCGCCGACGCCAGCATCCCGGTCTTGACGGCCTGGACGCCGATGTCGTCGACGACACTGCGGAACTGGGCCCGCACGGCCTCGGCCGGCAGCTCCCAGTAGCCCTGCACACCAAGGGAGTTCTGCGCGGTCACGGCGGTGACGACGCTCATGCCGTGCGTGCCCAGCGCCAGCATCGTCTTGAGGTCGGCCTGGATGCCGGCGCCGCCGCCGGAGTCGGAACCGGCGACGGTCAGCACGCGTGGCGGCGCGGATGCGGGTATGGGTGTGTCCATACCCGCGACCGTAGCCGGGCGGCGCTCCCCGGTTTCCGTCAGCCCTGCTCCCCGCCGCCGAAGTGGTCCCAGCCGCCGGCCTTCTCCCAGGGCGCGCCGTCCACCGTCACCTGGGAATGAGCCGTCGGCCCGAGCACTTCGCCGATCTTGCGCCAGCGCGCCGGGAGCTTGGTGTCGGGCGGGAAGGTCGCCACGAGCGCGTGGTCCTCGCCGCCGGTGAGTACCCAGTGCAGCGGGTCGATGCCGACCGCCTGTCCGATGTCCGACATCTGCGCGGGCACGTCCAGGTCGGCCGAGCGCAGATCGATGCGGACCCGGCTGGCGTCCGCGATGTGGCCGAGGTCGGCGACGAGGCCGTCGCTGACGTCGGTCATCGAGGTGGCACCGAGCCCGGCGGCGGCGGGGCCCGCGTGATAGGGTGGTTCGGGCCGCCGGTGCGCCTCGACGAAGGCGCGGGGCGAGCGGAAGCCGCGGGAGAGCACCGCGTGGCCGGCCGCCGACCAGCCCAGCCAGCCGGTGACGGCGACGGTGTCGCCCGGCCGGGCGCCGGAGCGGGTCACCGGTTCATGGTTGCGCATGTCGCCGAGCGCGGTGATGGAGACGGTGATGACGTCGCCGCGTACGACATCGCCGCCGACGACGGCCGCGGAGGCGACCTGGGCCTCGTCGCGGATGCCGTCCATGAGTTCCGTCGGCCAGTTCGCGGGGAGTTCGGCGGGGACGACGAGGCCGAGCAGCAGGGCGGTGGGCACCGCGCCCATCGCGGCGATGTCCGCGAGGTTCTCGGCGGCGGCCTTGCGTCCCACGTCGTAGGCCGTGGACCAGTCGCGCCGGAAGTGCCGCCCCTCCAGCAGGATGTCGGTGCTCGCCACCACCCGGCGGTCCGGCGCCGCGATCACCGCCGCGTCGTCGCCGGGTCCGATGTGCACGGCGGGGGTGGTGGTGAGCCTGGAGGTCAACTCCCGGATCAGGCCGAACTCTCCGAGCTCACCCACGGTGCCCGGCATTCGCGGGTACCCCCCGTGATACTCCCCGTTCAGCTCCCGCATCGCTCCGCCCCTTCACCTGTCGCCATTCGTCCCCCGGCCGCCGTCACCGGTACCCCGCGCTGCCGCCTCGACTCCTGCCCGGGCAGCCGCCTCCGGCAGACCTGAGGAAGCCCCCGGCTCACCGGGTCGCCGTCACCGACCGTGCGTCGGGTCTCCCCCGCGGTAGCGGCGACGCGGTACCGTGGCGTCCCCTCTCCCTCCATGATCCTCGCAACCGCCCTGGAGGTTCCGTGGTACAGGCGTACATCCTGATCCAGACCGAGGTCGGCAAGGCGTCGACCGTCGCCGACCTCATCGCCAAACTGCCGGGCATCATGCACGCCGAGGATGTGACCGGACCCTACGACGTGATCGTGCGCGCACAGGCCGACACGGTCGACGACCTCGGCCGCATGGTCGTCGCCAAGATCCAGAAGGTGGACGGCATCACGCGCACCCTGACCTGTCCGATCGTCCATCTCTGACTCCCCCGTATGCTCACCCGGTGAGCGCTTCGCACCGCCGGGTATCTGTCACCGTCGCCGTCGCCGCCCTGGTCACAGCCTTGGCCGTCGCGTTGGTCGCCGCGGGCTGCACGGCCTTGGCCGGCGGTGGCCCGGCGGCGCCCAGCCCGTCGGGCAAGGCGGCGGCGTCGTGCAGGTCGCTGCACGACCGGCTGCCCGAACGCGTGGCGGGGCAACAGCGGATCACGCTCGACCCCGCCTCGAAGTACACGGCGGCGTGGGGCGATCCGGCCATCGAGCTGCGCTGCGGAGTGCCGCGACCCGAGAGGCTCTCGCCCAGTAGTGAACATTACAACCCCACGGCGGAGGCCGCGGAAGTCAACGGCGTCTCCTGGCTGCTGGAACAGCAGGACGAGGGGTACCGCTTCACCACCACGGACCGCACGGCGAACGTCGAGTTGACGGTCCCCGACGCGTACGCGCCGGAGATCGGCGCGCTGACCGACCTCGCGTCGGCCGTACGGGCATCCGTACACCGCCGCGCCTGACGACGCGCGGAGTCCCTTTCGGGTCGGCGCTCCCCACAGCTGAAGTCCCGCACAGCGGACGTTCCGCGCAGCGGTGTTCCCGCAGGGCGGGAAGTCCCCGCACGGGAGAGAGTTTCCACGCAGCCGGGTGGCTCCGGCACAGCGGGATGTCCCGTACCGGGGCGCACGCAGCGGGATGGGGGCTCGCCGCGCGGCAGGCGCGCCGCCGCGTTACCGCAGGCCCGTCTCCCGGCGGAGCGCCGCCTGGATGAGTCGGTCGACCAGCTCGGCGTAGCTGACGCCGCTCTTCTGCCACATCCGCGGATACATCGAGATGGGCGTGAAGCCCGGCATCGTGTTGATCTCGTTGATGACGAACTCACCGTCGTCCGTGAGGAAGAAGTCCGCTCGGACGAGCCCTTCGCAGGAGGCGGCCTCGAAGGCCCGTACCGCCAGCTCCCGCACCCGGTCGGTCTCCTCCGGCGTGAGCGGCGCGGGCACAATGCCGGAGGCCGAGTCGATGTACTTCGCCTCGAAGTCGTAGAAGTCATGCGCGCTGACCGGGGGAATCTCCGCCGGCACGCTCGCGCGCGGGCCGTCCTCGAACTCCAGCACACCGCACTCGATCTCGCGACCGCTGAGCAGCGCTTCCACGATCACCTTGGGGTCGTGGCGCTGTGCCTCGGCGACGGCCTCGTCCAGGCCGCCGAGCTCGTCGACCTTGGTGATGCCGATCGAGGAACCGGCCCGGGCGGGTTTCACGAAGAGCGGCCAGCCGTGTTCGCCCGCCAGGTCCACGATCTTCTTGCGCGCCCCGCCCGGGTCCGCGGTCCACTCACGGGGCCGGATGGTCACGTACGGACCGACCGGCAGCCCGAAGGACGTGAAGACCCGCTTCATGTACTCCTTGTCCATGCCGACGGCGGAGGCGAGGACGCCCGCGCCGACGTAGGGCAGGCCGGACAGCTCCAGCAGTCCCTGCAGGGTGCCGTCTTCGCCGTACGGGCCGTGCAGCATGGGGAAGACGACGTCGACCTCGCCGAGCACCTTGGGCACGGAGCCGGGCTCGTTGTAGGTCACCTCGCGGCTGCCGGGGTCGAGGGGCAGCAGCACGCCGCCCGAATCGGACTCGGCCAGCTCGGCGACGCTGGGCAGCTTGCGGTTCTCGATCGCCATCCGCTCGGGTGCGTCGGCGGTCAGTGCCCAGCGGCCGTCCGTGGTGATGCCGATGGGCAACACCTCGTACTTCTCGCGGTCGATGGCGGCGAGTACGGCGCCGGCGGTGACCACCGAGATGGCGTGCTCGGAGCTGCGGCCGCCGAAGACGACGGCGACGCGGGGTTTGCGGGAGGGGTTCTGGCTGCTCATATCGCGCTGACTTTACCTGCTGGTACCCGAGGCGTCAGGGTCAGACGCGTTCGGCTTTCGCGCTGCGCGCCATCAGTTCCTTGAGCGCCACCAGCGGCGGCTTGCCCTCGTGCACGATGCCGACGACCGTCTCGGTGAGCGGCATCTCCACCCCGTGCCGCCGGGCCAGTTCCCGTACGGACTCGCAGGACTTGACACCCTCCGCGGTCTGCCGGGTGACCGCGATCGTCTCCTGGAGGGTCATGCCGCGGCCGAGGTTCTTGCCGAAAGTGTTGTTGCGGGAGAGCGGCGAGGAGCAGGTGGCGACGAGGTCGCCCATGCCGGCGAGTCCCGCGAAGGTGCGCGGGTCGGCGCCCATCGCCAGCCCGAGCCGGGTCGTTTCGGCGAGTCCGCGGGTGATCAGGGACCCCTTGGCGTTGTCACCGAGGGCCATGCCGTCGGCGATGCCGACCGCCAGCGCGATGACGTTCTTGACCGCGCCGCCCAGTTCACAGCCGACGACGTCGGTGTTGGTGTACGGGCGGAAGTAGGGCGTGTGGCAGGCGGCCTGCAGCCGCTGGGCCACGGACTCGTCCACGCAGGCCACGACCGAGGCGGCGGGCAGCCGGGCGGCGATCTCCTTGGCCAGGTTCGGCCCGGTGAGCACCGCCACGCGCGCGGGTTCCACCTCGGCGACCTCTTCGATGACCTCGCTCATCCGCTTCGCGGTGCCGAGTTCGACGCCTTTCATGAGGGAGACCAGGACGGTGCCGGGGTGCAGCAGCGGAGCCCAGCCGGCGAGGTTGCCGCGCAGCGTCTGCGACGGCACGGCGAGCACGGTGAACTCCGCGCCGTGGGCCGCCTCCGCCGCGTCGGTGGTGGCGGTCACGGCGGCGGGGAGTACGACGTCCGGAAGGTAGTCGGGGTTGACGTGCCGGGTGTTGATCTCGTGGGCCAGTTCGGGGCGGCGGCCCCAGAGGGTCACCTCACAGCCCGCGTCGGCGAGCACCATTGCGAAGGCGGTGCCCCAGGAACCGGTGCCGAATACGGCCGCTTTCGTCACGCGTTCTCTCCCTCGGCGGCCCCGGGGGCCCCCGCGTCCCGTGGTGACCGCTGCGTCGGTGCTGCCTGCTGTTCTGCCTGCTGCCCGGTGGGCTCGGCGGTGTTGCGGTAGTCGAAGCGCGCGGTGGGAGCGGGCTCCCCGCGGATCTCGGACAACTCCGTGGTGATCGCGTCCATGATGCGCTCGGTGACCTCCCGCAGCACCGCGGCGGTCGCCTCCTGCCCGTAGAACTCCGAGAGATCGACGGGCGGCCCGGCCTGCACCGTCAGGATCTGGCGGTGCAGGAGCTTGATGTCCCCCCGCTTCGGGTACGGCGGCACGGCGAGGTTGGCGCCCCACTGCGCGACCGGGATGACCGGGGCCTTCGTCGCCAGCGCGACCCGGGCAGCGCCGGTCTTGCCCTTCATCGGCCACATCCCTGGCTCCCGCGTGAGAGTGCCCTCGGGGTAGAACGCCACGCACTCGCCCTTGTTGACGGCCTCGACGGCGGCACGGAAGGCGCCTATGGCGTCCTTGGACTCGCGGAAGACGGGAATCTGCCCCATACCGCGCAGCATCACGCCCAGGAGACCGCCCCTGAACAGGCTGACCTTCGCCAGAAACCGCGGCACGCGTCCGGTGTTGTACTGGAAGTGGGCGTAGGAAAGCGGGTCGAGGGCCGAGTTGTGATTGACGACGGTGATGAATCCACCGTTTTCCGGAATATGTTCCATTCCGCGCCAGTCCCGCCTGAAGAACACCCTCAGCGGCGGTTTCAGCAAAAACGCGGCAAGGCGGTACCAGAAGCCGATTCTGCGGCGGGACACCCGGACACCATCTCCTCTTGCCTGTTCCAACAGCCACGTGGGTCCCCGGCGGCGGTGCGGTACGCCGCGCACGGGGCCTCCCGGGGGGAGCGGGTCGCCACCGGCCGCGCTGTGCCCCGGGCACAGCGGGCGTGGACCTGCCCAGCGCGGCGGACGTGGGTCCTCCCCGACGCGCGAGGGGCAAGTCTCACCCCCCACCCCCCGCCGTGTCGAGCACACGTCCCGCGGCGCAGCGGGTCCCGCCTGTCGAACACCGTAACCCCGGGTGTGCGGGGCCGGTCCGGCAGCGGGTGAGAATGACGGTGATGCAGCACCGTGCGACGCCCCCGACGTGGACCCTCGTGGTGCCCTTGAAGCCGCTCCCGCTGGCCAAGAGCAGGCTCAGCGGCACGACGGACGATGCCGCGCGCGCCGGACTCGCGCTCGCCTTCGCTCAGGACACGGTGAGCGCGGCGCTGGCGTGCGCCGCGGTGCGCGATGTGGCAGTTGTCACGGACGATCAGCGCGCGGGAGCGGAGCTGGGCGCCCTGGGAGCGCGGATCGTGCCGGACACTCCGGACAACGGCCTCAACGCGGCCCTGACGCACGGTGAGGCGGTGGTGCGCGCCCGCACCCCGGACGCGGCGCTGGCGGCGCTCAACGCGGATCTGCCCGCGCTGCGCCCCGCGGAGCTGGCACAGGTGCTCGATGCGGCGGCCCGCTTCCCGCGCGCCTTCCTCGCCGACGCCGTGGGTACGGGCACCACGTTGCTGTCGGCGCTGCCGGGCCACGCGCTCGCCCCGGCCTTCGGCCTCCGCTCACGCGAGCGGCACCAGGCGTCCGGGGCGGCGGAGATCGCCCTCTCCGGCGTGCGGAGCGTGCGCCAGGACGTCGACACGGGTGCGGACCTCGCGGAGGCTGTGGCGCTGGGCGTGGGCGCGTTCACGGCCCGGGCCCACCTGGGCGCGGGAGCCGCACCGGCCTGATCCCGCCCGCCGCCCGGCAGGGGCGGCCAGGGCGGCACGGGAAGGGCGGCCGGGACAGGTCGTAAGCTCGGCGGCATGCAGGCCACTTCGTACACCTACGATCCCGACACCCGCTCCGGCAGCGTGCTGCTCGACGACGGGACGCCGCTGCCCTTCGACGCCGCCGCCTTCGACGCGGGCGACCTGCGCCTGCTGCGCGTGGGCCAGCGCGTGCGCGTGGAGGTCGAGGGAGAGGGCGAGGAGCGCCGGGTCACGTTCGTGACGCTGCAGACGCTCTGAGTGGCCCGAGGGGGCTGGGGAACCGAGGCACCCGAGGGGGAGCAAACGCCCGCCGGGCCGGGCTCCCCCATGGGAGTCCGGCCCGGCGCTGTGGGGGCGGGGTCCTCGTCGCGGTCAGCGCTTGCGCGCCGTGGCCCGCGTGGCGGTGGTCTTGCGGGCCGCCGACCTGCGGGCCGGCGACTTCTTGGCGGTGCTCTTCCTGGCCGGGGACTTCTTGGCGGTCGCCTTCTTGGCGGTCGTCTTCTTGCCCGTGGTCTTCTTGGCGGTCGCCTTCTTCGCGGTCGTCTTCTTGGCCGTGGTCTTCTTCGCGGTCGCCTTCTTCGCGGCCGTCTTGGCCGCCGTGGTCTTCTTGACCGCCGCCTTCTTCGCGGGTGCCCGCTTCGCGGTGGTCTTGGCCGCCGGCCGCTTCGCCGTGGTCTTCTTCGCCGCGGACTTCTTCGCCGCGGCCCGCTTGGTGGCGGCCTTCTTGGTGGAAGTGCCGCCCATCAGGCTGCCCTTCGGCGCCTTCTTCACGGCGACGTCGTGCTTGGGGAGCTTCTTCGCTCCACTGACGAGCTCCTTGAACCCGGCGCCCGCGCGGAACCGCGGCACCGAGGTCTTCTTGACCCGCACCCGCTCCCCGGTCTGCGGGTTGCGGGCGTACCGCGCCGGGCGGTCCACCTTCTCGAAGGAGCCGAACCCGGTGACCGAGACCCGCTCACCTCCGACCACGGAGCGGACGATCGCGTCCAGTACGACATCAACCGCGTCGGCGGCCTGCTGCCGTCCACCGAGCTTGTCTTGGATTGCTTCGACGAGCTGCGCCTTGTTCACGTCTTCCCCTTCGGAACTATTGCAGGAACGAATGTCTCAAGCTTTTTCGCACGCTAGGCAGATATATACCGCGAATCAAACATGAAACGGGCGAATCACCCTTGTGTCGCAACGAAGTCGCCCCTCAACGACTTCCGTCACGGCCCTTGCCTGCCTGTTCCTCGGGGAAGCGCCCCTCGTCGATATCCGTCATCAGGCGGTCCACCCGGCGGGCCGCGTCGGCGAGATCGTGCTTCGAAGCCGCCGTGATGACGAGCAGTTTCCGGGTCAGCGCCACCCGTACGCCCTCGGGGACTTGCAGCGTGCGCACCCTGGTGTGCGCCTCTTTCAAGCGGGCGGCGAGGCGGTCGTAGAGCTCGAGTTGGCCGTCGCGTTCCATGCACCGATTGTGCCATCTGAGGTGAGTTGTCGCCTGTTGCGACGCCAACACGCGGACGCGCCCCCCGCCGTGGGCGGGGGGCGCGCGAGGTGTGGTGGGGCTGAAGAGGCGTGGAACCGGACCGAACCAGCGTGGAATCCGCGCGGCAGGAGGCGCCGAACGGGTGGCGGCCCGGGTCCCGCGGGCCCTCCGGTCAGGTCGGCCGGGCCGGCGTCAGGCCTGCTGCGTCAGCGGCTTGAACGCCGGCCGCTTCGCCTCGTACTCCGCGATGGCGTCGTCGTTCTGAAGGGTGAGGCTGATGTCGTCGAGCCCTTCCAGCAGCCGCCAGCGGGCGTTCTCGTCGAGTTCGAAGTCGGCATCGACGCCCGGGGCCAGCACCTTGCGCCGGACAAGGTCGACGGTCACCTCGGCGGCCGGGTCGGACTCGGCCAGCTCCCACAGGGCTTCCACCGTCTGCTGCGGCAGTACGACCGTGAGCAGGCCGTTCTTCAGCGAGTTGCCACGGAAGATGTCCGCGAAGCGGGGGGAGATGACGGCCTTGAAGCCGTAGTTCTGCAGCGCCCAGACGGCGTGCTCGCGGGAGGAGCCGGTACCGAAGTCCTGCCCCGCGACCAGCACCGTGCCGCCCGCGTGGGCGCTCTGGTTGAGCACGAACTCCGGGTTCTTGCGCCACGCCTCGAACAGCCCGTCCTCAAAGCCGTCCCTGGTGACCTTCTTCAGCCAGTGAGCGGGGATGATCTGGTCGGTGTCGACGTTGTCGCGGCGCAGCGGAACGACTCGCCCGGTGTGTGTGGTGAAGGCTTCCATCGCTCTCATACTCCAGCGGGCTCGGTGGACGGGCTGTGCGGACCTGCGGCCAGGTCGGCCGGGGAGGCGAGGTGTCCCAGCACCGCCGTCGCGGCGGCGACCTGCGGGGAGACCAGGTGGGTGCGACCGCCCTTGCCCTGCCTGCCCTCGAAGTTGCGGTTGGAGGTGGAGGCCGCGCGCTCACCGGGCTTGAGCTGGTCGGGGTTCATGCCCAGGCACATCGAACAGCCCGCGTGCCGCCATTCGGCCCCGGCCGCGGTGAAGACCTTGTCCAGGCCCTCCTCGACGGCCTGCAGCGCGACCCGTACGGAACCGGGCACGACCAGCATCCGCAGACCGTCGGCGACCTGCCGCCCCGACAGTACGGACGCGGCCGAACGCAGGTCCTCGATACGGCCGTTGGTGCAGGAACCGACGAAGACGGTGTCGACGGCGACCTCCCGCAGCGGCTGGCCGGCGCTGAGCCCCATGTACTCCAGCGCCTTCTCGGCGGCCACCTTGGCGCCCGCGTCCGCGAAGGACGCCGGGTCCGGCACCGAAGCGGACAGCGGTGCGCCCTGGCCCGGGTTGGTGCCCCAGGTCACGAACGGCGCCAGCTCGCCGCCCTCGATGATCACCTCGTGGTCGAAGACCGCGTCCTGGTCGGAGCGCAGCGTCTTCCAGTACGCCACCGCCGCGTCCCAGTCCTCGCCCTCCGGGGCGTGCGGCCGGCCCTGTACGTAGTCGAACGTCGTCTCGTCCGGGGCGATCATCCCGGCCCGCGCGCCCGCCTCGATGGACATGTTGCAGATGGTCATCCGCGCCTCCATCGACAGCTTCTCGATGGCCTCGCCGCGGTATTCGATCACGTAGCCCTGGCCGCCGCCGGTGCCGATCTTCGCGATGATCGCCAGGATCAGGTCCTTGGCGGTGACGTCGTCGGGCAGCTCGCCGTTGACGGTGATCGCCATGGTCCGGAACGGCGCCATCGGCAGCGTCTGGGTCGCCAGTACGTGCTCGACCTGGCTGGTGCCGATGCCGAACGCCAGCGCGCCGAACGCCCCGTGCGTGGAGGTGTGCGAGTCACCGCACACCACCGTCGTCCCCGGCTGGGTCAGGCCCAGCTGCGGCCCCACCACGTGCACGACGCCCTGCTCGACGTCGCCCAGCGGGTGCAGCCGCACGCCGAAGTCCGCGCAGTTCTTGCGCAGCGTCTCCAGCTGGGTGCGGGATACCGGGTCGGCGATGGGCTTGTCGATGTCGAGGGTCGGGGTGT
The DNA here is from genome assembly GCF_050698815.1 of Streptomyces sp. GTDB lineage: Bacteria > Actinomycetota > Actinomycetes > Streptomycetales > Streptomycetaceae > Streptomyces. The sequence continues at coordinate 1,615 of NZ_JBOHCV010000512.1, read as the reverse complement.
TGTGGTCCTCGGTCGCGATGGTCAGGTCGGTGCGGCGCACCCGGCGGCCGTTCTGCCGGAGCCCGTCGAAGGCCTGCGGACTGGTCACCTCGTGCAGCAGGTGCAGATCGATGAAGAGAAGGTCCGGCTCGCCTTCCGCGCGCCTGACGACATGGTCGTCCCAGACCTTCTCCGCGAGTGTCCGTCCCATCGCTTTCCCTTCGGCCGGCCGCGTCGCCGACCACATGTCGAGATCCATTGGGCACGCACCGGCCTTGCCGGCGGGTCCGTCTCCCCCGTTCCCCGGGGTCCGGGCGTGCTGCCACGTGTGCCGCGCCACTCCAGAGTGGCGGGTGGCGCCGAAAAAGGAACTTGCGTTTCACACTCTGAGACGCGAGTATCGACGCATGGACAACTCTAGCGGTGTCGGCGTTCTCGACAAGGCGGCTCTGGTACTGAGCGCTCTGGAGTCCGGTCCGGCCACCCTCGCCGGGCTGGTCACGGCGACCGGCCTGGCGCGCCCCACGGCACACCGGCTGGCGGTGGCCCTGGAGCATCACCGCATAGTGGCACGGGACATACAGGGGCGGTTCATCCTCGGCCCGAGGCTCGGCGAACTGGCCGCCGCCGCGGGTGAGGACCGGCTCCTCGCCTCGGCCGGCCCGGTGCTGACACACCTGCGCGACGTGACGGGCGAGAGCGCCCAGCTCTACCGGCGCCAGGGCGAGATGCGCATCTGCGTGGCCGCCGCCGAGCGGCTGTCCGGATTGCGGGACACCGTCCCGGTCGGCTCGACCCTGCCCATGAAGGCGGGCTCCGCCGCGCAGATCCTGATGGCCTGGGAAGAGCCGGAGCGGCTGCACCGGGGCCTGCAAGGGGCCCGCTTCACGGCGACGGCGCTCTCGGGCGTACGGCGACGGGGCTGGGCCCAGTCGGTGGGCGAGCGGGAACCGGGCGTCGCCTCCGTCTCCGCGCCCGTACGCGGCCCGTCCAACCGCGTGGTCGCGGCGGTCTCGGTCTCCGGACCCATCGAGCGGCTGACCCGGCACCCCGGCCGGATGCACGCGCAGGCGATCGTCGACGCGGCGGCACGGCTGAGCGACGCGCTGCGCCGGACGACGGCCTGACAGGCCTGTCGCACGCGAAAGGCCCTTCCCGCGGGAAGGGCCTGCTGCCGATCAGTGATCGAGTACCCCCGACCGGATTCGAACCGGCGCTACCGCCTTGAGAGGGCGGCGTGCTAGGCCGCTACACAACGGGGGCCTTCATGCGGTTCACGTGAGGTGAACCAGTACCCCCGACCGGATTCGAACCGGCGCTACCGCCTTGAGAGGGCGGCGTGCTAGGCCGCTACACAACGGGGGCCTCGATCTTGCCAACTTCACAGCACACAGAGTGCGTTGAACGAAGATCGCGCTGGGCTACCAGGACTCGAACCTAGACTAACTGAACCAGAATCAGCCGTGCTGCCAATTACACCATAGCCCACCAAAACGCAACCCCTGGTGTGGGGATCTTGTCCGGGTGGCCGCTTCCCGGTCTGGCCTCGCGGCCTCGCCCCGTTCAACGACAGGAGGAACATTACCTGATCGTGGACAGTGCTCCAAAACGGGTTCCCGGCCGCGTTTCAGGCTCC